>JAJRQX010000106.1 GCA_024280065.1 Aquificota bacterium | reverse complement strand
GTCCGCTCCCTCTATGAAGTTTCCCCTTTCGGACAGAGGAATTGTGAAGAAGCCAACACCGCAGTGGAGGTCAAGGGCCTTCCTGAAGCTGACATCCTCCGAGACCGCCTCTATGAACTTCCCCCAGAGGGTATGGTTCACCTGAAAGAAGGAGTCCGCACTGACCCTAAAGGTCCACTTTCCCACCTTGATGTAGGTATGGTCTCTACCTATCCAGTAGCGTCTGTTCAGAAGTAGCCTTAATCTTGAGTAGTTGCCTATGCCGACAACCTCCTTCGGGAGGAGGTCATCCTTCAGCCTGCTAACTAAATCCCTGTCCACCTCAGTAGGTGTCACCAGCTTTACGAGAAACTCATCCTCGGTAGGTGAGTAGAGGATGTGGGCTTCTTGAAGCTCGGGTACATGCTTCGCCAGCTCTTTCAGACCCGGCATCAGCTCGTTTATCCTGGGGTGAGCTAAGGGACATCCGTTTATGTCCACCACCTCCCTTGAGTTCCACCTGAAGAAACCTACCCTCCCTTCTCTAACCTTGAGCTGGACCCTTATCCTGTATCCCATCTCCTGCCCGGAGTGGATAGCGTCAAGGAGGTTTACCCTGTCTATCCTGCCTATTCGTTTTAGGGTCTCAAGGAGGACCTCCTCCTTCACGGACACTTGGGCGGGGTAGTCTATGTGCTGTAATTGACAGCCACCACACTCACCGTAGTAAGGACAGAAGGGATCCCTCCTTACGGGTGATGATATAACCACATTACTTACAACAGCTTCCGCGAAGTCCCTCTTCTCCTCAAGTATACGGACATCCACCAGCTCCTTTGGAGCTGCGTATCGGACGAATACGACCCTTCCTGCCTCTCTCGCCAGACCATAGCCTCCGTAAACCAGCTTCTCTATGGAAAGCCTAAGGGTTTCCTCACTCACCGTCCTTTTGGTTTCTGAGCTGGGAGATCCTCTCAAAGTCCTCCTCCGACATCACGTCTATGTGCCACTCGGTCAGCTTGTGGGCAAGCTTGACGTTTGTTCCTTTTTTACCTATCGCCAAAGAAAGCTGATCCTTCGGGACAGCAACCTCCGCCCTCTCCTCTTCAGGTATAAGTCTCACCGCGGTTGGCTGGGCGGGAGAGAGGGCCCTCCTTATGAACTCCTCTTCATCGTCCGTCCACCTTATCACGTCTATCTTCTCACCGCAGAGCTCCTCCGATATAGGCTGTATCCTTGAACCTCTCAGACCCACGACTATCCCGACGGGGTCCATCTTCAGGTCCTTTGCGTAAACCGCAACCTTGGCCCTCTCACCGGGTATGCGTGCAACCGCCTTTATCTCTATCTCCCTCTCCGCCACCTCCGGTATCTCCGTCTCAAGAAGTCTCTTCAGAAAGAGGGGGTGTGTCCTTGAAAGGATAAGTCTCGGCTCACCGTGGACCTTCTTGACTTCAAGGAGCAAGGCCTTCACCCTGTCACCTATGCTGTACTCCTCGCCCGGGATCTGCTCCCTCCTCGGCAGAACCGCCTCAACCTTTCCGAGGTCCACAAGTATGTCCCCGCTCCCCAGGACCTTCCTGACTATACCCGTAACCACCTCCCCTTCAAGCTCCTTGTACTCAAGGAACCCTCTCTCCCTCTCAGCACGCTCAAGCTCGCTCAGGAACTCCTCCTTTGCTGCGTGGGCCGCTATCCTGTTCACGTCTTCCATTGATATGTCAAGAGGGAGTTTCTCCTTCTTCCTGACTATGTAGACTTTTATGCCCTCGTCTGTGAACTCTATATCCAACTGCTCCCTTATCCTCTTGTCCTTCTTTATGGCTATGGCTATGGCGTTCTTAAGGGCGAACTCAACGACCTTCTCTGGCAGGTCCTTCTCTTTGGCTACCTGCTCTATAAGTCTCCTTATGTTCTTTACCATAGCTCCGGCTCCAGCCTGCCCCTCGCGATAACGGAGAATGGGATGTGAAGCTCCTCTCCCTTCTCCTTCTCCCTGATCGTAATTATACCTTCGCTGACACCCTCCACGTAGCCGGTCAGCTCCCTCCTCCCGGAGATGGGCTCTCTCAAGAAGACCTTCACGAGCCTACCCTTAAAGAACTCGTAGTGTTCGGGTTTCTCAAGCTGGCGCGTGAGTCCGGGAGAAGATATCTCAAGGACGTAGGAGACGGGTATTATGTCCTCAACGTCAAGAAGGGCACCTATCTTCCTGCTAACCTCCTCACAATCCTTTATGGTCACCCCTCCCTGCTTGTCTATTATCACCCTGAGAACCCACCCTCTTTCAGGCTTGAACTCCACATCAAAGAGGCGGTACCCTAAGTTTTTGATCACCGGCTCTATGAGTTCCTTTATCCTTTCAGCGATCTTCTTGCCGTCAATATTCATAACTATTATTTTATAATTCTCTGTTATGAACCTAAGTGAGGCCCTCCTCTCCATTCCCGCACTTATGCTCGCTGTGATACTACATGAGGTAGCCCACGGGTGGGTAGCCTACAGGATGGGGGACCCCACCGCGAAGCTTGCCGGTAGGCTGACCCTCAATCCCGTTCCCCACATAGACCCCTTCGGGACCCTGATACTGCCAGGTATGTTCATACTCCTCGGATCGCCCGTCATATTCGGCTGGGCGAAGCCCGTTCCCATAAATCCTAACAACTTCAGGGATCTGAGGATGGGAACCTTCCTGGTCTCTATAGCCGGCGTAAGTATGAACATACTCCTGGCGGTCCTGTTTGGGTTTCTCTACAGGCTTCTCTCAGGGCTCATAAACGTCCTTGACCCCTTCATAGTCAAATCTATAATATTTCCGCTCCTCATCTTTTCCGAGAAGTCCGTTCTGATAAACCTGATCCTCGCCATCTTCAACATGATACCCATACCTCCCCTTGACGGGAGCAGAGCCCTGATGAGCTTCCTCTCCTTCCGCTACTGGGAGCTCTTCTACAGGTATGAGATATACGGCTTCTTTGTAATAACGGTTCTCCTATTCACGGGTGTCCTTGGGAGGATCATATACCCGCCACTTAAGTTCCTCTACCAGCTCATACTCGGAGGGGTATAGAGGGGGTATATTTATAGCTATGAGAACGATCTTTGACAGGGACCTTGTAAAGAAGTATGACAGACCTGGACCCAGATACACCAGCTACCCGCCGGCCACCGAGTTTACCGAGAAGGTGACCGTTGAGGACTATAAAAGGAAGCTCCTTGAGAGCAACTCAAGGAGAACACCCCTTTCCCTTTACTTCCATATACCCTTCTGTGAGAGCGGGTGTTATTACTGCGGGTGCAACATAATCATCTCCCGCAGGAAGGGTATAGAGAGGCCCTACCTTGAGAGGGTCTATAAGGAGATGGACATGCTATCCGAACTCATTGACAGGAGCAGGAAAGTGATCCAGCTCCACTGGGGGGGTGGGACGCCCAACTACCTTGACTCTGAGGAGATAAGGGAGTTTATGGAGGAGATAAGGAAGAGGTTTGAGTTCGGTGAAGATGCGGAGATCTCCATAGAGATAGACCCGAGATACGCAACCGATGAACAGCTCAGAACCATAAAGGAGGTGGGCTTTAACAGGATAAGCATGGGACTTCAGGACCTTGACGAAAGAGTCCAGAAGGCGGTCAACAGGATCCAGCCTTACTCCCTCATGGTTGACATAATGGGAAAGCTGAGGGACCTCGGGTTTGAAAGCATAAACATTGACCTTATATACGGTCTTCCCTACCAGACGGTTGACAGTTTAAGAAGAACGGTGGAAAAAGTTATAGAGCTATCACCCGACAGAGTCGCGGTTTACAGCTTCGCCTACGTCCCTTGGGTGAAGCCGATCCAGAAGCACATAGACCCCAAGACCCTACCCACACCGGAGGAGAAGCTGAGCATACTTGAGATGGTAGTGGAGGAGTTTCAGAGGGCGGGATACGTTTACATAGGCATGGACCACTTTGCGAAGCCCCAGGATGAGCTCGCCGTTGCCCAGAGAAACGGGGAGCTCTGGAGGAACTTTCAGGGATACACCACAAAAAAGGGTGTGGAACTGATAGGGATAGGTGCGACTTCCATAGGTATGCTCTACGACTCCTACTTCCAGAACTACAAAACCCTGAGGGAGTACAACGATGCAATAGATGGCGGAAAGCTAGCTACATTCAGAGGAGTCATACTCACGGAGGACGACATGATAAGGAGGGAGGTGATAATGGATATAATGTGTAACCTGGGGGTTAGCTTTGAAAAGATAGAGAGGATGTTCGGCATAAGCTTTGAGGACTACTTCGGTGAGGAGCTTGAGAACCTTAAAGAGCTGGAGGAGGACGGTCTGATAGAGGTTAAGGACAGGAGGATAAGGATACTCCCGGTTGGAAGGCTCCTGATAAGGAATGTGGCTATGGTCTTTGACGCTTACCTCAAGAACAAGAAGGAGCTAAAGTTCTCAAGAACTATCTAGTATGGATACGCTCCTTCGGGTGAAGAACCTTACCAAGGTCTTCAAAGTGAAGAGGGGACTTTTCAGGAAAAAACCCTTCTACGCCCTCAGAAACGTCTCCCTTGAAGTTAGAAAAGGTGAGATACTGGGTGTTGTGGGTGAATCGGGTTCGGGTAAGACCACACTCGGGAAGGTGATCCTAAGGCTTGAGAGGCCGACCTCAGGTGAGGTCACCTTTGAGGGCAGGGACATATTCTCCATGGGAAAGGAATACACGAGGATGGTCTCTGTTGTCTTCCAGGACCCGAGGAACTCCCTGAACCCGAGGATGAAGGTAAAGGAGATAGTGGAGGAGCCCCTCCTAGTCCACGGTGAGAGGAACAGAAGGGAAAGGGTGATTCAGGCTATAAGGAGGGTTATGCTTGAACCCGAGCTCGCCGAAAGAAAACCTGACGACCTCTCGGGAGGTCAGAGACAGAGGGTAGCGATAGCGAGGGCGATAGTCCTGAGGCCCAAGCTGATAGTTGCGGACGAGCCCACCGCCTCCCTGGATGTGTCCGTTCAGTGGGAGATCCTCAAGCTCTTCATGTCCCTGAAGGAGGAAGGGATAGCCTTCATATTCATAACCCATGATATAAGGGTTATAGAGAAAATAGCGGATAGGGTTACGGTTATATACGGCGGTATGGTCATGGAGCTTGGACCCAAAGGAGAGGTCCTGAGGGAGCCGCTCCACCCATACACAAGGTTTCTGCTCAGTAACGTTCCGGTGAAACATCCCAGGGAGAGGAGGGGGACTGAGTTTGAAGAGGTAGAGTATGAGATACCTGAGGAGGGCTGTCCCTTCGCCCCCAGGTGTCCAGACTACAGGGAGGAGTGTTCCTTCCGTGTCAGGAGGTCTGAGGTAAATGGAAGGGTCGTTTACTGCAATCTTTACTGACATTATAGTCTTCGTTTTTCTGCTCTTCGCCTCTGGCTTCTTTGCCTCCTCTGAGGTGGTCTTCTTCAGCGTAAGCAAGCCTCTCCTCATCAGGTATTCAAGGTCAAGGGTCTTCAAACTGCTGACCAGAATGCTCTCCAGACCAAAGGAGGTCCTTATATCCATACTCATAGGCAACGAGCTTGTGAACGTCCTCATATCCTCATACGGTGCCAAGATCTTTACGGATGAGCTCGGTACTGCTGGTGCCTTCATTTCCGCGGTTCTGATGTCCTTCCTCATATTCATCTTCGGCGAGACCATACCCAAGAACGTGGTCCTCCCCCTATCGGACAGGTTACTTCCCTTGTATACGCCCGTGTTTTACCTCTTCCACACGGTAATAACACCCGTCAGGTTTGTGCTTCTGCTACCTGTGAGAAGACTTCTTTCCAAGCTTGGGGTGGAGAGCAGGGAGGAGGAGATCTTTGAACTTTCGGAGGAGAAGCTCCTCGGCATCCTTGAGATGGGTATAGAGTCGGGAGAGTTCTCCGAGGAAGAGAAGGAGATGATAGAGAAGGTCTTTGAGATGGACGAGGTCCTGGTAAGGGAGATAATGACGCCGAGGCCGGACGTGTTCGCCCTCCCCGAGGACAGGAAGGTGGGTGATGTAATAGAGGATATTAAGAAACAGGGACACAGCAGGATACCCGTTTACAGGGAGAAGCTGGACGATATCACAGGAATAGTCCACGTTAAGGACCTCCTCCCTGTGACAAAGAACAGGGACAGGAAACTCTCCGAGTTCAGGAGGGAGGCACTCATAGTTCCAGAGGTGATGACCGTCAGCAGCCTCCTACAGGAGTTGAGGAAGGCCAAGACCCAGATAGCTGTGGTTGTGGATGAGCACGGGGCGGTTTCAGGCCTCGTGACCATGTATGACCTCCTCAGGTGGCTGGTCGGAGAGGTGCCCGAAGAGTGGGAGGAGGAGAGCGAGATAGAGAAGATCTCTTACGACATGTACAGGGTGGATGGTTCAACAAGTATAGAGGACCTGGCCGAGAAGCTCGGCTTTGAGCTTCCAGAGGAATACGACTACGACACGGTCAGCGGCTTCGTTATGGCCAATCTTGAGAAGGTCCCAGCAAAGGGAGATGAGTTTGAGTACGACGGCCTCAAGTTCATAGTGGGAGAGGTGGACAGGAACAGGGTCAAGGAGGTCATAGTCAAGGTCCTGAGAAGGTCTGAGGAAAAAGCTTAAAGCACCATACACTTAAGGGTCTAACGTTAAGTTGCGGTAGCTCATAGATCTTTAGAACAGAAGTGGTTTGGTTCTGATCCTAACATTAAGGAAAGATGGGCGGGGGAAAGAGGGAATTCGTCCATCTGCACCTCCACACCCAGTATTCTCTCCTTGACGGTGCTATAAAGGTTGAGGACCTCGCTAAAAGGGCTAGGGAACTGGGTTTTAAGGCTGTGGGCGTTTCCGACCACGGGAATCTGTTCGGCTCCCTCCACTTCTACAGGACCCTTAAAGCGGAAGGGATAAAACCTATAATCGGCATGGAAGCTTACTTCACCACCGGTTCAAGGTTTGACAGGAGGGCCAGGGGGACCGAGGACAACATAACAGACAGATACAACCACCACCTCATACTGATAGCTAAGGACGAAAAGGGCCTTAAGAACCTCTTCAAGCTGTCCACCATGGCCTACAGGGAGGGTTTTTACTACAAGCCGAGGATAGATTATGAGCTTCTTGAAAAGTACGGTGAGGGTCTGATAGCTCTTACCGCCTGCCTAAAAGGGGTACCCACCTACTACGCTTCAATAAACGAGGTTAAAAAAG
>JAJRQX010000105.1 GCA_024280065.1 Aquificota bacterium | reverse complement strand
CGTCCGTCTTCTCGTAGAGGACAACCCTGGGATCGGACCTCAGCTTAGGGTCCATCTGACCTCTCCCTACGTCCACCGCATAGACTCTCTTCGCTCCGTGCTGGAGGAGGCAGTCGGTAAAGCCACCTGTTGAGGCCCCTACGTCAAGGCAGACCTTCTCAGAAACATCCAGATTGAACCTCCTTATTGCCCCCTCCAGCTTGTATCCGCCTCTTGAGACGTATCTGGGCGGCTCCAATACCTCAACCTTCTCGTTTCCTTTGAGCCTGTATCCTGGCTTTTCAACCCTTCTGCCGTCCACGAAAACGAGCCCCGCCATAATCAGTGCCTGTGCCTTTTCCCTTGAGGGTGCGAGACCCTTCTCAAAGAGAAACCTATCAAGCCTCATCCTGCTATAATATTTAGGCCTGATCTCATCCCCATAAACTCCGGAGGTGCTGGATTGGATCTGCTGTTCAGGATAGCCCAGGAAGTCCAGAAGGAGACAAAGGTCAGGGTCCACAGGAGGAACGTGGAGAAGGTCCTATCGGCGGTCCTCACAACCGGGGACTTCTGGAAGATCATAGACCTCTCGGACATACCCGTACCAGCTGCCGCGGAGATAGTGAGGAGGCTGATCTCGGAGGGTGTCCTTTTTATAGACGATTCGGAGAACATACTCCTGACCCAGAAGGGGTACGACCTAGTCTCGGAGCTGGGTATAGCCAGCATAGTAGACCACTCCTGCAGGGCCTGTGAGGGGAGGGGATACCCTTTCTACTCGGACAAGGACCTTTACAGGACCTTCGTTGAGATAGCCAGGGAGAGGCCGTCGCCGATAAGGGACTACGACCAGGGTGCTGTGACCCCAGAGACCACCATCGCCAGGGTTCTCTTCATGGACTCAAGGGGAGATCTGAGGAACAAAGAGATAATGGTCATGGGGGCGGAGGACGACCTCACCGGCCTGGCGGTGGCCTTAACAAGAAAGGCCAAGAGGGTCTTGGTCATAGACATAGACGAGAGGCTCATAGACTTTGACAACAGGGTCTTCAGGGAGCTCGGCATTGACAACGCGGAGGCTATGGTCTGGGACCTCAGGAACCCGTTCCCCGAGGAGATGATAGGTAAGTTTGACGTCTTCATAACTGACCCTCCCGAGACCTTCGCAGCTTTCAGGGCTTTCATAGGAAGGGGGATAGCCACACTCAAAGAGGAGGGGTGTGCTGGTTATTTCGGACTAACCTTAAGGGACTCCTCCATCTTCAGGTGGAAGGAATTTCAGGAGACCCTCCTGAACGAATACGGTGTTGTTATAACTGACATAATACAGGACTTCAACCACTACATGAACTGGGAGTATCACCCAGAAACTAAGGCTGCCAGGATAGCTCCTGTTAAGAGGGAGCCTAAGGAGATATGGTACAGGTCCGCCTGGTACAGGATAGAGACGCTTCCCGGTTTCAAGAGGTGGAACGAACCGATCTCCGATGAGGTCTTCTACTTAGATGAGGAAGGCTCTACTACTTAGCCTCCTTCTTGCTGTCAGCTCCTCGCTCGTCGGAAGAACCGACACCGAGCTGGAGATACGCTACGACCCCTCCCTTGAGGAGCTTGAGGACCTGCTGTCTCTCAAGACCGTTGAGATGGCCACGCCTGACATATGGCCTGTAGTGGGTATGATCACCTCAGGCTTCGGGTGGAGGAGGTTCAGGGGAAGGAGGGAGTTTCATACGGGCGTTGACATAGCAGCACCTTACGGAAGCAGGGTGGTTGCCACCGCTCCGGGCTACGTCATCTTCGCTGGCTACATTAAGGGATACGGGAGGACTGTCGTCATATACCACGGCTACGGGTTCGTAACCCTTTACGCCCACATGGCTGCGGTTGCTGTGAAGAGGGGTGAGAGGGTGGCTAAAAACAGGGTGATAGGGTACGTGGGTTCCTCGGGCAGGACTACGGGTCCCCACCTCCACTACGAGGTCATAAAGTACGGGATAAGGCAGAACCCTATACTTTACCTTCCCTAAGCGAGCCCTCTTTTCCTCAGCTCGTCCTCGTATATCCTCCTGTAGAGTATGTTCCACTCGGGGGTGCCCTCAAGGATGTTCCTTGAGTAGCTCCTTATCTTCTCTCTAACAGCCTTCTCTATCTCCTGTTCTATCCTAAGAGCCTCCCTCAGGATCTGAACTATCCTCCTCCTTATGACGGGAGGGTCCTCGTATATCTCCACAGTGTCGTCCTCCATTATGAGGTCCCTTATCATGTTGGCTATCTGGTTCATCCTCTCCCTCGGGTTTATGTTTATCTTCCTCTCCTCTGCCAGCTTGGCTTTAACAGCCCTGAAGGCGGTTCTGTAGTCTACGTCCGCCTCCTCAAGGACCTCTATCTTCTCCTTGAGTATCCTCTTGGCCTCCTCGTCCAGCTGTCTCTCCTCCTCCTCAGCCTTCTTAAAGACCCCTATTATCTTCCTTCTGAATAGGTCCGGGTCCTCCGCCTCTATTACCTTCTCCTCCGAGAGCTTCTCAACTATCTGGGAGGCTATCCTCTCCACCAATCTATCGGGCAGTTTCATTCCAACTATTATAACACATCACAGAAAGCCCTCTAAGAGCTTCTCTACCTCTTCCGTGTATCCACCTTCGTGAGTGTTTATTATCAGAGGCTTTTCCACATGCAAAGGCCCGGGGACGTTGCGGATACAGGTAAGGAAGACCACCTTAGGAGGTTTGTTCAGCTTAGAGTAGACCACCGTCATGAACCTGGGAGGGAGGTTTAGGGATCCCATCTTCAAGAATGTCTCGTAGAGCCTGAAGGACGGGATCATCAGGTTAAGGTATCCTCCGTCCCTCAGGAGGTAGGAGCTCGCCCTCAGGAAGTCACCGAGGGTGGTATCTCCTTCCGAGTGTAGGTCATCTCCCTTCCCGTACGGGAAGAAGGGGGGGTTCGTAACAACCACATCAAAGGAGGACCTTTTAAAGAGCTCCTCTACCCTCCTCACGTCCCCTTTCACGGGTCTGACCAGGTCCTCAAGGCCGTTCTCCCTAATATTCTCCTCAAGGAGCTCAAGCATCTCCCTATCCCTTTCCAAGGCAACAACCTTTATCTTATACTTCTTGGCGAGGACAACTGACAGAAACCCGAAGCCAGCCCCGAGGTCTATAACCCTTGACCTCTTTTTAATCCCCCTTACCCTTGAGAGGAAGAGGACGAGGTCCACAGAAACCCTGTGTTTCTTCGGCTGAATAAGTTTTATCTTTCCCCTGAAGAAGAGGAACTCCTTACCTGACCCTCTCAACCACGTCCATAAGGGCCTGGGCCTTTTCCTTGACCCTCTCCCACTCCCTTATCTCCTCCATGGTCTGGGCTGTGGCGAGCTTCCTGACAGCCTCCTCAAACTCCTTCTTGGCCTTACCCACGTCTATCTCTCCCACCTCGTAGGCTTCCTCAGCTAAGATCAGGACCTTCTCTGGGGTGACGTCCACAACACCGTAGGTTACAGCCATACCTTCCCTCTCGTTCCCGTTGAAGTAAACGAGACCGGGCTTCAGGAGGGTCATCAGATACATATGCCTCTCAAGGACGCCTATTTCCCCCTCAACGGTGGGTATGTTAACAGAGTCAACCTCCTTTGAGAAGGCAAGACCCTTTGGCGTGACTATCTCAACCCTGATCATGGCATAAAGTATAGCATATATCCTATGGGACCCGTTCTCTTAGGGGTAGCCCTCATCCTGGTAGCCTTCCTGCCCTTTCACTTCCTTCAGTCTCCTCAAAAGGGTGAGATAAGCCTCATAAGGGTTAACCCCGAGGAGTTCAATCCTGAGCCTGGAAGGGAAGGAGGGACTATATACTTCATCCTCAGCGGGGACCCAAAGACCCTAAACCCCGCCCTCGCCCAAGAAACTACCTCCACAGCCGTTCTGGACGGCGTCTTCTCTGGTCTTGTAAGGCTTGACCTTAAAACTATGGAGGTAAAGCCCGACCTCGCCGAGAGATGGGAGGTTTCCGAAGACGGAAGGGTCTGGACCTTCTACCTCAGGAAGGGTGTAAGGTGGAGCGACGGGACCCCATTCACCGCTGAAGATGTTGTCTTTACCTTCAACGAGATTTACTACAACGACTCCGTTCCGACCTCTGTCAGGGATATACTGACAGTT
>JAJRQX010000104.1 GCA_024280065.1 Aquificota bacterium | reverse complement strand
GGTACGGAAGAAGAAGTTGAAAGACCAGCTATAGCGGTTGCCCTCCCAAACCCGAAGGGATGGACAGTCCTCATAGACGTGGGTGCAAACGTGGACTCAAAACCAAAACACTTGGTCCAGTTCGCGGTCATCGGCCACACCTACGCGGAGGAGATCTTAGGCATAAAGAACCCAAGGATAGGGCTCCTGAGCATAGGGGAGGAGGAGGGGAAAGGGAACGAGCTCGTGAGAGAGACCTATCCTCTACTTAAGCAAACGGGGCTCAACTTCATTGGCAATGCGGAGGGGAGGGACATATACGCGGGAACCTTTGATGTTATAGTCTGCGACGGTTTCATGGGTAATGTGATCCTTAAGGCGAGCGAGAGCCTCGGTATAGCTGTGGTTCAGATGATCAAGGAAGAGATAAAGAAGAGCCTCCTTGCGAGGATAGGTGCCTTCCTCCTAATGCCTGCTCTCATGAGGTTCAGGAAGAAAGCGGACTTCGCCGAATACGGAGGTATCCCTCTTCTCGGAGCTAAGAAACCTGTTATAATAACCCACGGAAGGGCAAACGCCAAGGCGATAAAGAACGCGGTAAAGGTGGCAGCGGACTTTCTTTTCTCAAACTTCAACAGGAAGTTGGTCAGGAACATGAGGAAGTTCGTTCCCGAAGGAGTGAGGGTTTAATGGGGACGAGGATAGCGGGAACGGGTATATACGTTCCTAAGACGGTCCTCACCAACTTTGACCTTGAGAGCATGGTTGACACCTCGGACGAGTGGATAACCACCAGGACAGGTATAAAGGAGAGAAGGATTGCCAAGGAGGAGAGTGTTCTTGAGATGGCGGTGGAGGCTTCCAGGAACGCCATAGAGGAAGCGAACATATCTCCCCAAGATATAGACGCGGTAATAGTCGCCACCCTAACCCCCGAAAAGAGGTTCCCCTCAACTGGATGCCTCCTTCAGGCGGAGCTGGGCATGGATAAGGGCTTTGCCTTTGACGTATCCGCAGCATGCAGCGGTTTCGTTTACTCCCTTGACTTAGCTGACTCTCTACTGAAGTCCGGGAAGGCAGAAATGGTACTCATAGTAGGCGTTGAGAAGCTCTCCGAGATAGTGGACTGGGAGGACAGGAGCACCTGTGTTCTCTTTGGAGACGGAGCGGGAGCCGTTGTGGTGAAGCTGTCCGAGGAAGACAGTGATCTCCTCGCATCAAGCTTACGTTCTGACGGAAGCCTGTGGGACCTCCTCTACGCGGAGAAGTGTGGATACATAAAGATGAAGGGGAGGGAACTCTTCAAGGTGGCTGTTAGGAACATGGAGGAGGTCTGCAAGGAGGTGATAAACAGGGCGGGGGTGAGACCGGAGGATATAGACCTCGTTATACCACATCAGGCGAACGTGAGGATAATAAACTCACTCGCGGAAAGGCTCGGCATACCGGGGGAGAGGTTCTTCATAAACATAGACAGGTACGGAAACACATCTGCAGCGTCCATACCGATAGCCCTGCACGAGGCCATAAAGGAGGGGAAGCTGAAGAGGGGAGACCTTGTACTTTTCACCGCCATGGGGGGAGGTCTCACCTGGGGTGCCGTCCTGATGAGGTTCTGACCCTCCTGATCACCTCCTCAACACTCCCGGCCGGCTCCTCACACACGTAGTTTCTACATATATGGAACCTCTTATCCTTCCCGTCGCTCGCCAGGAAGACACCTTCTGGCAGGAAGACCTCCCTCTGGAGCCTTAGCAGATCCTCCACCACCCCTTCACCCTCTCCCCTGACCTCAAGGGTCCCGTTCAAGATAAGGTCAAGGGCGATAACTGAGAAGGTGTGGGCGGAAGGGAGGAGACCTATCTCTTCCCCGAAAGACTCAAGGGTCTTTTCAGCCTCCCTGACAAGCTCTTCTCTGCCCGTCAGCCTCCCCAACCTGATCAGGTTGAAGGCCATAACGCTGTTTCCTGAAGGTGTTGCACCGTCGTAAACTTCCCTTTTCCTTATAAGGACCTCCTCTCCGTAGTCCGGCGTTTTGAAGAAACCACCCTTTTCGTCCCTGAAGTGCTTCAAGACGTGGTCAGTCAGTTCCACTGCCTTCTCTAAGTATTTCCTCTCAAAGGTTGCAAAGAACAGCTCCGTAAGGCCCCATATGAGGTAGGCATAGTCCTCAAGGAAGCCCTCTATCTCCGCCTGGCCATCCTTGTATCTGTGAAAGACCCTGTCTCCATTGACGGAGGTCTCAAGAAGGAAGTTAGCACATCTCTTGGCCACCTCTACAAGGTCCCTCCTTCCCAGGATAAGCCCGGCCCTTGAGAAGCCCGCTACGGCGAGGCCGTTCCAGTCTGTAAGGATCTTGTCGTCCTTAAGAGGACGGACCCTCCTCTCTCTTTCCCTGAAGAGCTTTTCCCTTATATTTTCAAGCCTTTCCCATAGGTCCTCAGTGGGTATCTCCTTCATGTATAGGATGTTCCTACCCGTCCTCTCCCCGGTAGCCTCCTCAAGGTAGTTACCCTCCTCCTCAAGTGAGAAGACCTCGGCCGCTAACCTCAGCTCCTCTTCGGAAAGGACTTTCTTAAGCTCGTCCATGGTCCAGGTGTAAAACTTCCCCTCCTCACCCTCGCTGTCCGCGTCTTCCGCCGAGTAGAAAGCTCCTTCGGGGGACATCATGTCCCTTACCAGATACTCGGCTATCTCCTCCGCGGTTCTCCTGAAAAGGGCCTCCTGCGTGATCTGAAAGGCCTCCGTGTATGTGTAGAGAAGCAGGGCGTTGTCGTAGAGCATCTTTTCAAAGTGGGGCAGCTTCCAGTATCTGTCCGTTGAGTATCTGTGGAAGCCGAAACCAACGTGGTCCCATATACCACCGAGCCTCATACTGGTCAGGGTCTTCTTCACCATCTCAAGGGCCTCTTTGTTCCCGGTTCTTCTGTAATACCTCATCAGGAACATGAGGTTATGGGGAACCGGGAACTTGGGGGCTGGGCCGAACCCTCCGTACTCCCTGTCAAAGCTTCCGAACAGCTCCCCGAAGGCTCTGTGTATGAGATCTTCTCCTAAGTCTCCTCCGGAGCTCTCAGCTTCATCCTTAAGCAATGAGGCGACCTTCTCCGCTACCTCTAAGATCTTCTTCCTGTTCTCCCTCCAGGCCTTGGCTATAGAGATGAGTATCTCTTTAAGGCCCGGCCTCCCGAACCTTCCCTCTTTCGGGAAGTAGGTCCCTGCGAAGAAAGGCCTTTTGTCTGGTGTCATTATAATTGTGAGAGGCCAGCCACCCGAACCAGTCATCATCTGGCAGACGGACATGTAAACCGAGTCTATGTCCGGCCTCTCCTCCCTGTCCACCTTGATGGAGACAAAATTCTCGTTCAGGATCTCGGCTATCTCTTCGTCCTCAAAGGATTCTTTCTCCATAACATGACACCAGTGGCAGGTGGAGTAGCCTATGGAAAGGAATATAGGTTTGTCCTCCCTTCTGGCCTTCTCAAAGGCCTCCTCACACCAGGGGAACCAGTCCACAGGGTTGTAGGCGTGCTGTCTCAGATAGGGGCTCTTTTCCCTTATGAGTCTGTTCGGTTTTCTCATTCCAAAAAATCTGTGCCTGTTGGTTCTTCCCTGCGATGATTTCAGTCATCGGCGAGCCTGGTGACCATATGAATTAGACCTTCCGTGACCTTCGTCAGGGACATAAAGTCAAGCTTGTCGGGTGTGTCAAGGGGTGTGTGGTAGTAAGGGTTTCTGAAGGGTGCTGTGTC
>JAJRQX010000103.1 GCA_024280065.1 Aquificota bacterium | reverse complement strand
GTCTCACTCTTCATAGACCCGGAGGAGAAACAGGTGAGAGCGAGCAAAGAGGTAGGAGCTGACGCGGTTGAGATCCACACAGGGACCTATGCAAACCTATGGAATGACCACAGGTTCAGAGAGGCGGAAGAGGAACTGAGACGAATAGAAAAGGCGGGAAAGCTTGCTAAGGACCTAGGCCTCAGGGTTTACGCTGGACACGGTCTCACCTACCACAACGTAAAGGGCATACTGAAGCTAAGGGATATAATAGAGGAGCTGAACATAGGCCACTCCATAGTTGCCAACGCCGTGATCTTCGGGTTTGAGAGGGCTGTCCGTGAGATGATAGAGACAATCAGAGGAGGGAGGTGATGATAAGGAAGGCTGTTCTTCCTGTAGCGGGGTGGGGGACGAGGTTCCTTCCAGCCACCAAAGCGATGCCGAAGGAGATGTTTCCCATTATAGATAAGCCTGTGATCCAGTTCATCGTTGAGGAGCTCCTTGAGGCGGGTATAGAGAACATAATCTTCATAACGGGCAGACACAAGAGACCCATAGAGCATCACTTTGACATAAACACGGACCTTGAGAAGCACCTTGAAGAGGCGGGCAAGGATAAGGTCCTTGAGAACATAAAGGAGATAAGCCACATGATAAACCCGATATACCTGAGACAGAAAGAACAGCTCGGACTCGGCCATGCGGTCCTTACAGCTGAGCCCGCTGTCGGGAACGAGCCGTTCTTGGTTTCCTTAGGAGACATAATCCTTGAAAAGGGGAGCGAAGTAGTCAGGGGCATGGTGGAGACCTTTGAGAGGTTCGGAAAGAGCGTCATAGCCCTCCACGAGGTGGACGGGAGGGAGGTCAGCAAATACGGGATAGCCAAGGTGAAGAGAATAGAGGATGGGATTTACATAGTGGAGGACCTTATTGAAAAACCCTCGCCCGAGGAGGCTCCTTCAAACCTGGCCATAGTAGGACGCTACGTCTTCACACCCAAGATCTTTGACATGTTGAGGAGGACTAAGCCGGGTAAGGGCGGAGAGATACAGCTGACGGACGCCATGAGACTCCTACTTGATGAGGAGGTCATATACGCCTATAAGGTCCAGACGAGGGTTTACGATACAGGTAATCCCGTTGATTACCTTAAGACCGTCTTTGAGTTCGCCCTCAGGAGGGAGGACATAAGGGATGAGCTCGTGCCTTACCTTCAGGAGGTTATCAGTAAACAAACCCAATTGATAGATAGACCCTGAACCTGGAGGTGGGGACGTCCAGCTCAGACAGAGGAAACGCCACGTCCACCCTTATGAAACCTACCGGCGAGCTGACGCCAACCGCACCCCCTATATCATACTTCAGGGACCCCGAGGCTTCCCTAAGGCTATCACCCACAGAGCCGGCCTCTATGTAAACCGCACCTTTGAGGGGAAGCCTGATCGGGAACACAAGCTCGCCCCTTGAGAACAGGTAGCTTCTCCCGCCTGAAGGGTACCCTATGACCTCAAAGTCGTAACCCCTCATGTTCCTTAGACCCCCCAAGAAGAACCTGTCAAAGATGGGAGCGCCCCTCCCTACCTGTCCCCCAGATACCCTGATGTTGAAGGAGACCTCAGGGACTATCTCTCTCAGCAGGAAAAGATTTCCATCAAGGCCGTAATACTCCCTGTCCCCCCAGGCGTAGGAAAGCTTAAAGCTTGTATGGATCATATTTTTCGGGTTTATTAGTTCGTCCCTCTTCTCGTAAACTACAAGAAGACCCGCCTTCCTGATGTAGAGCTTCCCGGCTTCGGAACCTTCTACCCAGTTGGTGGTAGGTGAGAAGAAGAGGCTGACAGGCATCCACCTCAGCGGTCTGTATCCCAGGGACATGGAGAAGCCCTGACTGGTCAGGTCAAAGCTCCTGTGGAACTCAAGCTTCCTGAAGAGTGCAACGTCACCGAAATACTTCCTTGAGAAGAGAAACCTATCCGATAGGCCAACTTCGTAAGTCTCATACTTCTCACTCTTGGAGGCTGAGAGCCTCCCTATTATCCCCACACCGAAGAGGTTCTTGAGCTTCACGGACCCTTCCAGCTTCAGCCTCTCCTCCGTGTTGTAGCCGACCGAAAGCTCAAGGACGCCCCTCTTATCCTCCCTGACCTCAACGAGGCGGTGGACCACCTTCTTCTCTCTGTCTATGAAGTGGTCTATCCTCACACCGCTGAAGATCTCACTCCTTATCAGGTTCCAGAGGCTCTCCTCCTCAGCTTCCTTTGAAAAGTATCTCTGCTTGACCACCGTGTAGTGGATCTCCCTGAATCTGGTCTTCTCATTCCCGTATGTGATAAGCCTGCCGTAGGCGTATCTCGGACCCGTTTTCACAGAATAGACGTAGGTGAGGTACAGGTTCTCCTCGTCCTCCTCCACCTTTATGTCCACGGAGAAGGAACCCTCAAGGTAGCCCATGTCCCAGAGGAAGTCCTCTACCTCCCTGTTCAGGGAGTCTATGATCCTCTCGTTTAAAACGGCGGGCAGAAGACCCCTGTATTTGGCGAAGACGGGCCTGAGACCTTCGGGCCCCTCTCTTAGGACGAAGTCCCTGATAACCACTCTCTTGCCTCTTACCACATCAACGGTCACCCACACCTCCCTCCTATCCCTGTTTACCCTCTTGGAAAGCCTGTAGTAGGCTGTCAGGAAGCCCTTTTCTTTAAGCTCTTGCACCTTATCTTCAAGCCTCTTCCTTATCTCTTCTTCGTCGTAGTAGTCAGGCATGCCTGTGGACGTTCTCCCGAAGATCACGAGCCTGTATCTTGGTCCCTCATCTATCCTGTAGACTATCCTGTTCTCCTCGTAAGTGTAGCTAACCTTTACATCAAAAAAACCTTTCCTTCTGTAAGCTTCCTTAACTTTCTCCTTCAGGTTCTCCAGAAAGGTGTAGTCAACCGCCGGAATATCCCTGTCTATGAGGCTTCTGAGCTTTTCGGTGGGTAAGGACCTGTTCCCCTCAAAGGAGATCTCGTACCTCCTTCCTTCAACGACTCTGTAAACGGGAACGGCGAAATGTCCTCTGCCGGTCAGTGATCCGAGGACCGCCAGGGGATGGGAGACCAGGTTTGAGATACCCCTGAACATGGACCTGAGAGCCTCCCTCAAACCCCTCCTTCTGTATCCGGGCATGAGAACGTAGGCGAAGGGTCTTTTCCCCCTGACCATCTTTATCTCCTTTAAGTAAACGTAGCTCTCAAGGAAGCCTTCCCTCCTGTAGAAGTCTCTAAGTCTATCCGTCCCATTCTCGGCCATCTCCCTGCTGAATACCTCCCCTATCTTAAGGCCGGCCTCTTCTGTCAGCTTCTCCGCAGTAAAGGACCTGGCACCTTCAAAGATAGCCCCTCCGAGGAAGTGGAGGGGACCTTCATCAACGGTTATCTCTATGTAGGCAAACCCGTCTTCATCCACATCCATCTTAACCTTGACATCTGCTTCTATATACCCTCTGTCCCTGTAGAACCTCCTCAGGGCCTCCTCTGCGGTGGGCTCGCTGAAGCCTATGAGAGGTTCCCCCTCCCTCAGACCGAGGAAGTTCCTTATCTCCCTGCCCCCAACACCTCTGTTACCCCTTATTACTATTCTCCTCAGGATCGGAAACCTCTCAACGTATATAACCGTGTCTTTCCCTACCCTGAACACCCTAACTTCTCTCACGTCCCTGAGATTTCTCAGGACCCAGAGGATCAGATCTACGTTCTCTTCGGAGGCTATCTCGTAGAGGTTGGAGTTTCTTAAAGGGTAGTTGGACTCTATGAAGACCTCTGCGCAGGCTACATATACAAAAAAAAGCAGGGAGAGTATGTATCTCATTAATCAAGAAGTATATAAGTGTGGCGGGCCCGGAGGGACTCGAACCCCCGACCTGGGGATTAGAAATCCCCTGCTCTGTCCAGCTGAGCTACGGGCCCTTCACTTCCAAGGTTTATATTTTAGCACCCGAACTTTGTTGTTCAAGCTTACCAGGGAAGCCTGCTCAACCTCTCATACCTGACCTTGGCGTCCTGAACCCAGGGTTCATTACCCTTGGCGAGCCTAAGGGCCCTCTCGTAGCTCCCTACTGCGTTCCTGTAATCTCTGAGAGCTTCATAATTTCTACCCATGTAGTAGTAAGTGTCCGCAAAGGATGGGACAAGCCTCCTCGCCAGATCAAGCTCCTTCAGGCTATCCCTGTACGATCCCATCCTGAACAGGACCACGCCCTTCACGAACCTCGCCCACATAAGGTCTGGGTCTATCTCAGCGGCCCTAGTTGCATGTCTGAGTGCCTCCTCGTGGTCGCCTCTCTCGGAGAGAATGACCGCAAGGTAGACATGGGCCATCTGGTTTTTCTCAAACTCTTCTATCGCCTTTCTGAACTTCTCAAGTGCCACATCCTTCCTACCTTCCGTATACAGCCTCTTCCCCTCCTCGTACAGCTCAAAGGACCTCTTGGTGACCATAAGCTTGGCTTTGATCTTCCTAAACCTCTCCGAGTCCACCTTCATGCCGGGCTTTCTGTATCTCTCTATTATCCTTGACACGTTCCTTATCCTCTCCTCCGGGAGAGGATGGGTGGAGAGCCAGGCGGGTGGTCTTTCCTTCTGGGCCTTTTTGAACTTCTTAAAGACACCTACGAAACCCGAAGGATCGTAGCCTGCCCTCGCCACTATATCAACGCCGAAGGCGTCCGCCTCCCTCTCCTGGTCCCTGCTGAACTTCAGGGCTAACAGGTTCGCCCCTATGTTGGCTGCCTGAACTAGGAGCTGGGATGTGGTCCCTCCGTCCCCCACCACCGCTGCCGTTATTCTGACCAATAGGGAAAGGCCGAGGACCTTCTCTAAATACCTTACGTGGTGCTTTCTGTTGGTGTGTCCGAGTTCGTGCCCGAGGACGCTGACAAGCTCGCTCTCGTTATCCAGCATGAGGATCAGACCCCTGGT
>JAJRQX010000102.1 GCA_024280065.1 Aquificota bacterium | reverse complement strand
GTTGCGGTCACACCCGGCGTGGACTTCGGCGGGAACAGAACCAGAGAATACATCAGGCTCGCCTACACGAGGGATGTGAGTCTCCTAAGGGAGGCGGTCAGGAGGATCAAGGAGTTCCTTCGGAACCAATAAGGAGCAGAGTTCCTCAAGGAGGGATAGGGGGGGCGGTTTGGAGAAGACCTTTAAGAAGAGGTTTCTGTATATCTCTCTCCTCCTCTCCTTCCTCATCAGCCTCTCCATCCTCTGTGAGACCATGTAAACTGCGGGTGATATAACCTCGTGAAGGTTTTCTATGTCCTCCTCCCTTATGCGGGCGAGACCAAAGACCCTGAATAGGAAGTGGAGCCTTCTTCTGAAGTCACTGAGCTGGACCTCGTCCGCAACAGGATGCAGGGGAAACCTCTTAAGGACCTCCGAAGCAAAGAGACCTCTACCCAGGCTCCTGAACCGTTTGCCCTCCCTATCACAGAAGGTTTTTGTCCGGGAAACACCGCAGGATGGGGACTTAGACTTGAGCAGGAAGCCGTCGACCTCGGGAAGACCGTCCAGAAAGCTCCTTGAGAAGTTCAGGATCTCTCCGGTCAGGTCCCTCCCCGTTGAAGGCTGAAAGAGTCCGGGCGAACCGTCCTCAATGTGGACCACTATCCTTCCCCTCGGGACACCAAGGCCCAAGCTCACCTCAGGACATACCTTAAGGGGTTCCGAGAACCTGAGGAGTTTCACCGTAAACTCGGTCTCAGCGGACCTCCCGTCGTATCTCACCCTATCACCCGTAAGGCAGGAGCTAAAGAGTATCCTCGGTCTCGGAAGCTCACCCATGACCTTCAAGGGTCTCAAGGACTATGGTCCTTAGGGCCTTTACAAAGGCGGGATGGCTCTTTAATGTGGGGATCCTGACGAACTCCTCTATACCGAGGCTCTCCGCCAGTTTCCTATACTGGATGTCAAGCTCGTATAATGTCTCCGAGTGCTCGTTCACGAAGGAGACGGGTATGACCGCCAGCTTTTTGATACCTTTTCTTGCGAGCTCCCTTATAAGCTCGTCCGTCATAGGACCTATCCACTTTATTGGTCCCACCCTGCTCTGGTATCCGAGGGCGTGTTCCGTATTCGGGAAGTGTTCCATTATGAGCTTTACCGTCCTCTCGGTCTGGTCCCTGTAGGGGTCTCCCTCCCTTACGACGTATTCGGGCAGGCTGTGGGCTGTGAACAGAAAGAAGTAGTTCTCTGGATCCGAAACGTTCTCCCTTATGTTCTGGACCATGGCCTCTATGTAGAGGGGGTGGTTGTGGTAGTCCATGACCTTCAAGACCGGAACTTTAGGATAATCTCCTGACACATACACCCTCTCAAACTCGTTGAAGGAAGATCCTGTTGTTGTCCTGCTGAACTGGGGATACAGGGGAAGAAGGATGAGCCTGTCCACATTCTCCCTGAAAATATCCTTAAGAACCTCATCGGTGAATGGGTGCCAGTATCTCATAGCAACCCTCACGGTGAACTCCTTCCCGAGAGCCTTCTCCAGCTCTCTTGCCAGGTCCTCCGCCTGTTCCCTCTGGGGGGACTTTCCTCCCATAAGCTCGTAGTAGTGTCTCGTCCTTCTGGCTCTGACTCTTGATATGAGCCAGGCAAGAGGCCTCTGGAGAATCCTCGGCATCCTTATTATTTCCGGGTCAGAGAACAGGTTGTACAGGAAAGGCTGGACAGCCTCCAAGCTATCGGGACCACCCATGGATAGAAGTAAAACAGCCGTCTTACCCATAAGAGATATTTATAACCTGACCACCTCTACCTTCTCATACTTCAGGTCAGGTTCCCTGGAAAGAGGGTCAGTCCTGTCGCTGAGGACCAGGTTCGTCGGTTCTCCGAACTCTCTGGGATATCCGAAGGGAGCGAAAAGGTGGCCTCTCTTTACGTTCCCAAGTCTCACTACCCTATCGACGCTTCCGTACTTTGAAATTATCCTCACAAGGTCCCCCTCCTGTACACCTAACTCTTCCGCGTCCTCTTGGTTCATCACCACAAAAGGAGGGACCTCACCTTTGAGGAGTTCTTCTGACTTTCCCGTCCTCGTCATGGTGTGCCACTGGTTCTTGAGCCTTCCCGTGATCAGGACAAAGGACCCGAAACCTTCTCTTAACTCAAACCTTGCAGGGTGGAACCTTGCCTTCCCGGATGGTGTCGGGAACCTCAGGTCCTCGTATATCCACCGCTTCCCCCACCTTAAGGGTAGCCGGTCGTAATCCATATCTGAAAGGTCGCAGAGCCTTCCTTCCGTTGCTCTCACGAATTCCCTGAAGATCTCCTCAGAAGAACTATACTGGAACGCATCCGCAAAACCAAGAGCCTTTGCAAGCTCACAGAAGACCTCCCAGTCTGCCTTCGCTTCTCCGAAGGGATCGGAAAAAGGCTTGCATAGGGTAACCGTCCTGTCGGACCCGGTCATGACTCCTATCTTTTCTCCCATCTGGGCTGCTGGGAGTATGAGATTGGCAAACTCGCAGGTATCGTTAAGGTAGGAGTCCTGAACCACGAGGAAGACCCTCTTCAGCGCCTCCTCAACCTTCCTGAGGTTGGGCAGGGAGACCGCAGGGTTCGTGGCGACCACCCAGAGGAGCTTTATCCTGCCATCTAAGATCAGGTCCACAGCCTCGGTTATCGTAGGTCCGGGTTCAGGGTTTATCCTCCCGCATCCCCAGAAGGATTCCATAAACTTCCTGTCCTCTTCTCTTCTCACGTCCCTATAGCCCGGGAGTCCGTTCGGGAAGTAGCCCACCTCCCTTCCTCCCATTGCGTTCGGTTGACCAGTAAGGGAGAAGGGACAACCCTTACCGTTCAATCTTCCCGTGGCGAGATGCAGGTTTATTAGGGCCAGGTTCTTCATGGTCCCGTTTGATGACTGGTTCAGTCCCTGGCACCAGAAGGATATGAGCTTCTTGCTCTTTGCGAAGGCTTCCGCAAGAAGATGTATGTACCTCTCCTCAACCCCGCAGACGGACGAAGCTACCTCGGGAGGGAACTTCTCCGCTTCCCTCAGGGCCTCTTCAAAGCCCTCGGTGTGGTTCTTTACGAAGTCCCAGTTTATCCATCCTTCTTTGTAAAGGATGTATAGGACCGAGTTCAGAAGGACGGTATCCGTACCAGCCCTTATCTGGATGAAGATGTCGCTTTTCCTTGCGGTTTCGGTCTCAATTGGGTCCACCGTTATGACCATCACACCTTCATGTTCCCTTCTTCTCTTTAGGACCCTCCTGAAAAGAACCGGATGGGATATAGCCGCGTTTGAGCCTATGAAGAGAAAGGTGTCCGCGTCGTCCACGTCCTCGTAGGTGCAGGGGACTCCGTCCGACCCGAAGGCCATCTTGTATGCGGTTACCGCGGTTGCCATACACAGGCGTGAGTTGGCATCTATGTTGTTTGTCCCGAGGAAGCCCTTCACCAGCTTGTTTATCACGTATATGTCCTCGGTGAAGAGCTGTCCCGAGACGTAGAAGTAAACTTCATGAGGGGACAAGGACTTCAAACGCTCCACAGCTATCTGTATGGCCTCTTCCCAGCTCACCTCCCTGAAATCTGATCCCTTACTTTCCCTGAACAAGGGTCTTTTTACTCTACCCTTCCTAAGAACCTTAGGGTAATATAGAGGCTTCTTACATACGTCTCCGAAGTTGGCCGGGTGGTTCGGATCACCCTTTACCTTACTTCTGTCATCTATGTAAAGACCACAACCCACACCGCAGTAAGGACACTGAAATCTGATCATCCCGCTACCTCCATAACTACCCTTCCTGTTTTCGGGTCTATACCGACCAGCCTTTCCTTCTGGTGGTCGTATCTCACGTAGGCCCACTCCATCCACGTTGAGTGGCTGAGCTTGACCAGAAGGCCTGCGACCAGGGACACACCTCCGAATATCAGAAAGGCCGGACCGTAGCTACCTGTTACCTCATAAACCATACCGTTTATGGTGGGAAGATAGAAGCCTCCTATACCTCCCGCAGCCCCTATTATCCCGGTCATAAGCCCTGTCCTGTAGGGCCATCTGTGGGGGACTAGCTGGAAGGTTGCACCGTTTCCGAGACCGTAAAAGATGTAAAGCAGGAGTATGAGCAGGACGCCTGCAAAAAAGGGCGGAGTTAGGAAACCCATCAGGATGTTAACACAGGCTATACCACCAAGGATGTAAATGAGGGCTGTCGCACCGCCTACTCTGTCCGCTATGTAACCACCAAGAGGTCTTATCATTGCACCTGTGAACGCGAATAGGGACATGAGGAGCCCGGCCTCTATCTTGGAAACGCCGTATATATCTCTCAGAAGCATGGCAACGTAGGAGGTCATACCGACGAAACCGCCGAAGGTAACCGAGTAAACGGTCATCAAGGTCCATGTGTCCCTCTCAAGAAAGGCCCTTTTGAAGGAAGCGGGCATCAGAATAAAGGAGAGGAGAATTCCGAGAACCGGCATCAGCAGTTTAAGGTCAGGGGGCAGTATGAGAACAAGAGCTACCATGAACAGGACAGTCAGGAGGAAGGTGATCACAGGGTATACCTTGGGACCATCCTCCTTCCTGGTCCTGTCCTCAGCCCAGAGGAGGATGAAGATAAGGGCTACCAGGAGGAGCACTCCTGAGAGAGCAAACGCCACCTTCCAGCCGAGGGTTCTGGCGATCGGGGGGAAGATCATGCCATCAATGACCGCCCCTATGTTCCCCGCAGCTACAAGACCGAGGACAAGACCCTGAACTTCCTTCGGGTAACAGCTCCCCGCCATGGGAAGTGCGACTGCGAAACTCGCCCCGGCGACACCGAGAAGTACACCCATCCACAGGAGGTCCCTGTATGAGACCTCAAAACCCTTCAGGACCATGTAGGCGTGGGGTATGAGCGACAGGAGTATCCCCAGTACAGCCACCCACCTGCCGTTTAAATACTGGAACATGTAG
>JAJRQX010000101.1 GCA_024280065.1 Aquificota bacterium | reverse complement strand
TCTCAGTTCCTCTTCCGCCTCTCTGAACCTGTGGTCATTCCATAGGTTTGCATAGGTCCCTGTGTGGATCTCAACCGCGTCAGCTCCTACCTCTTTGCTCGCTCTCACCTGTTTCTCCTCCGGGTCTATGAAGAGTGAGACCTCTATACCCGCCTCCTTTATAGGTTTTATGAACTCCTTGAGCTTCTCCCTTGAGGATACCACGTCAAGGCCACCCTCAGTGGTTATCTCCTCCCTTCTCTCGGGGACTAGGGTTACCCTGTCCGGTTTTACCTTTAAGGCTATGTTCCTCATCTCCTCAGTGGGTGCCATCTCTAAGTTCACAGGGATCTTGATAAGCTCCTTTATGAGCTCAAGGTCTCTGTCTTGTATGTGTCTCCTGTCCTCCCTAAGATGGAGGGTTATCTGGTCCGCTCCTGCCTGCTGGGCTATGAGGGCTGCGAAAACCGGGGAGGGCTCAAAGGTCCTCCTCGCCTGACGGACGGTGGCGACATGGTCTACGTTCACACCGAGCCTCATAGAGGAAATTTTATTACTCTTTCGGCCTGCTGAGGGATATGAATATCTCAACCCTGTTGTTTCTCTCCATAAGGATAGGCTGTCTCCAGGTGTAGAGGGGCCTTGTGTCACCGTAACCTGCAGCAGCCATCCTCCTGGGGTCAACTCCGAGATCCTGAAGGAACCTTACCACCTCAGTCGCCCTCCTCAAGGAGAGCTCCCACCTGTCCTTTATGTACGGGTCCCTTATCTCCACCACCCTGCTAACGTGACCCTCAACCCTTATCTGGGCGTTCTCGGGCAACTTCTTCAGGACCTCCGCTATCTCCCTAAGGGTCTCCCGGGCTTTGGGTGTCAGTCTGTAGGTTCCGTTTTCAAAGAAGATCTTGTCAAAGAGTCTGAGCTTTACGAAGTCCGAAGTCACTACTATCTGGAAAGCCCATGGAGGGAGGACCTTCTGGATCCTCCTCTTTATCTTCAGGGCCACCTCCTTGGGGGGCGGGTTTATAGGGGGAACTATGGAGGTCTTCCTTATGTAGAACTTCCTTTCTGGCTGAAAATACTGGATGAACTTCTCAAGCTGGGCAACGTCAAGGCTGCTCATGGCGTATATGAGTATGAAGAAGGTCAGGAGCAGGGACATAAGGTCGCTGAAGGAGGTGAGCCAGGCTGGTGGTTTCTTACACTCTTCCTTCTTCCGGAAGGCCATCTTCAGACCCTCAGGGATTCAGCTTTATACACAGCTCTATCCTCCTGTTCCTCTCCCTGTTCTGGGGTGAATCGTTCGGGACTATGGGTCTGTATTCGCCGTAGCCTACCGCGGAGAGGAGATCAACGGGATATCCGCAGTCTTCAAAGATCCTCAGAACGGAGACAGCCCTCGCTGCTGAAAGCTCCCAGTTGGAGGGGAAACGGGGTGTTGATATGGGAAGGTCATCTGTGTATCCCTCAAAGGTTATGGGTAAGGAGAAAGGCCTCAGCCTCTCGCAGATCTCCCTGAACAAGCTTACAGCTTCAGGGTAAGGGTTCTCGCTTCCTACAGGGAAGAGTCTGTCTGTGGTCAGCCTCAGCTTCATGCAGGTTCCCGTAACGAGGTAGTCCGCGTTTATACCCATGCTGATGAGGGATTCTTTTATCTTCATGATCTCCCTCTTCAGTTCAGCAAACTTCTTTATCCTGAAGTGCATGTTCTCCATCTGAATGGGTATCCTTGAGGCCTTCAGGGAACCGTCCTCCGAAAATACAACCTGCCTCCCTCCGAATGCCTCTATAATGCCTTTCAGGACCTGATAGAACTTCTCAAGGGAGATTATGCTCATGGAGTAGAGAAGTATGAAGAAGGTCAGGAGCAAAGACATCAGGTCCCCGAAGGAGGTGAGCCAGGCAGGGGCCTTTTTACACTCCTCCTTTCTCATCAGGTCTCCTCCGCCACCTCAATACCGAGCATTATGGAAAGTTCTTGTCTCAGTATGTTGGGGTTCACACCCTTCTGGATAGCTTCTATGGCTAGGAGGTATATGTTCCTGTAAAGGATCTCTGTATCTCTTATTTTCTTCAGCCTGGATGCAACTGGTATAGCAAAGGCGTTTGCGAGGATCGCACCGTAGAGTGTCGTGATCAGGGCAACAGCCATCCCTGGTCCGAGAGCGGACGGATCGTTCAGATTCCTCAGCATCTGGATCAGACCTATGAGCGTCCCTATCATCCCGAAGGCGGGAAAGAGTTCGCCAAGCCTTTCCCAAACCGCAACGTTTGTGGAGAGCCTTTCTTCAAGCTGGGCTATCGCACCCTCAGCACTCATCTTTATCTCCTCAAGCTCAAGGCCGTCAACGAGCATCCTTATCATGTCTCCGAGGAGAGGGTCCCTCTGGTAGTAGAGGTCTATCTCCGACTCCAGAGCCAAGATACCCTCGCGCCTTACCTTCGTGGCTATCTCAGATAGGAACTCCACAGTCTCAAGCGGATCCGGAGGCTTCCAGAGAAAGGCGTCCTTTATGGCCATGATCCCCCTTATGAAGTCCTTGAGGGGGAAAGCTCCCAGAGTGGCAGCCATGCCTCCGCCCACAACGATGAATATGGAGGGTATGTTTATGAATGCGGTCGGACTCCCGCCTATGAATATGGCGATGAATATCATCGCAAAGGCTCCGAGGATACCTATGATAGCTGCGGGGTCCATCAGGAATATTAATCGGAATCTACCTTATAATTTAAAACGAATGAAAGACAGGGAAAAGAGTATCTCGGAGAGAGAGGTTCTGAACCTGCTAACAAGGTCCAAAAAACCCCTTCATTTCCTCCAGATAGCCAAGGGTCTTGGCCTGGGTAAGGAGGAGAGGAAGAGGCTCAAGAAGGTCCTCAGGAAGCTAAAAAAGGAAGGCAAGGTGAAGGTTGTGAACGGCAAATTTACAGTGGACAGAACAAACAGGGTTGTGGGAAAGGTTGTGCCTAACCCCGGGGGTTTCGGTTTTCTTGAAGTTGAGGGGAGCGACAGGGATATATACATACCTCCTTTTGAAATGCACAAGGTCTTCGCGGGAGACGTGGTAAAGGCAAAGGTGGTTGAGTTCAAGGGGAGGAAGGAGGTCAGGATAGAGAAGGTCCTGAGGAGGGCAAAACATGAGATAGTAGGTAAGGTTGTGAAAGAGGACGGTCTTTGCACCCTGGTCCCTCTTGACGATAATGTCCATCAAGTTCTGATCCTAAGCAGGAAAGATTGCTCAAAGCTGGAAGAGGGAACAGTAGTAGTTGCCAAAATAACCCAGTTTCCCACCGACAGGTCACCTCCAAGGGCCAAAGTGAAGGAGGTTATAGGGCATCCTGAGGAGAGGTTCATAGCCATAGACCTGATAGTAAGGAAGTATAACCTCCCAACCTCATATCCTGAGGATGCCCTGAAAGAAGCTGAATCCCTTCCTGAGGAGATACCGGAAGAAGAACTGAGGAGACGCAGAGATCTCAGGGACCAGGTATGCTTCACGATAGATCCCGAAAGGGCAAGAGATTTTGACGACGCTGTCGCTATAGAGCTGACCGAAGAGGGACACTACCGTCTTTTCGTCCACATAGCGGATGTCACCTACTACCTTAAAGAGGGTTCCGCCATTGACAGAGAAGCCTACAGGAGAGGTTTCACCTTCTACCTTCCGGACAGGGCCATACACATGCTACCAGAAAGACTGTCGGCTGACCTGTGCAGTCTGAAGCCTAATGAGGACAGACTTGCCTTCACCTGCGAGATGGTCTTTGATGAGAGGGGAGACCTCGTCTTCTACGATATATACGAGAGCGTAATAAGGAGCAAAGCAAGACTAACTTACAACGAGGCTCTCTCCCTAATCGTTGGAGACCCTACCCTTGAAAACAAGTACCCCCACCTCGTCAAACCTCTAAGGCTGATGGAAGACCTCTACAGGATACTCAGCAGAAAACGCTGGGAGAGAGGGAGTATAGACTTTGACCTCCCCGAGGCGGAGGTCATAGTTGACGAATTCGGTGAACCTACCGCGGTAGTTCCCTACGAGAGGCACATAGCCCACAGGATCATAGAGCACTTCATGATCTCCGCAAACGAAACGGTTGCCAGACACCTTGAAAGCCTCGGATACCCGTGTCTATACAGAGTTCACGAACCTCCAGACCCTGACAGGGTTGAGAACCTCCTTGAGATACTCGCAGGCCT
>JAJRQX010000100.1 GCA_024280065.1 Aquificota bacterium | reverse complement strand
GCCTCAAGTATGTAGGGTATGTTCTGGGAAGAGTTCCAAGCCATGTTCGCCATGTATATGATCAGGACGTCTATCTCGTAAGGGTCCTTCCTGTAGGCGGCAGGTATAACGTTTTGGATGCACCCGTGAGCGGCTATCGGGAACTCCCAGCTGTAAGCCCTGTCAATCCTGAGGGGTCTCCCGTCCTTGTCAACCAGGAGGTCGTCCGGGTTTTGAGGAAATCCAAGGTGCGGACCGTAGAACTTGCCGAACTCAAGCTCGTCCAAGGACTTTATCTTCTTAGGCTTGGGGAGTGTGTCTATATGTTTGGGGTAGGGAGGCTTCGCCAGGTGTCCGCCCGGAGCGTCCACACATCCTAAGAGCATCTTAAGGACAAAAACAGCCCTTGCCGTCTGGAAGCCGTTGGAGTGGGAGGCTATGCCCCTCATTATGTGGAAGGAAACAGGCCTACCCTTCATGGTTTTGTGTTTCCTTCCCCATACGTCGGTCCACTCTATCGGAAGCTCAAGGGGGTCATAGAGAGCTGTAACACCTATCTCCTTGGCTATTCTCTCTATGGTTGATGCGGGTACACCTGTTATCCTCTCAACCTTCTCAGGGCTGTAGTCCTTGACTATCCTCTCAGCGAAGATATCAAAGGCAGGTCTAACCTTAAAACCTTCGGGGGTTTCAAACTCACCTATGAAGGCGGGGTCAAGGTCATCAGGGACTATCCTGTCCGCAGGTTTGAAGGATTTAGACCTTCTGTCGTAAACCATGGGCTTCCCTTCCTCGTTCCTGTAAAAGAGACCGTCCTTGGATGTTCCGGGAGCCTGTATGACAAGCCAGGGAGCGTTGGTCTGTTCTTTTAGGAATCTCCAGTCTATCAGGTTGTATTTGAAGAGGACGTGGCAAAGGCTCAGGATAAAGGCTCCGTCCGTTCCGGGCTTTATAGGTATCCACTCGTCCGCTATGGCCCCGTAAGCCCACCTTACAGGGTTAACGAAAACGAACTTACCACCTCTCCTCTTCATCTCCTGTATCCCGAGCTTGAACGGGTTTGAGGAGTGGTCCTCGGCAACACCTATCATCATGAAGTATTTTGTGTGTTCAAAGTCCGGATCCCCGAACTCCCAAAAGGAGTATCCTGTGGAGAGAAGCCCTGCCGCCGCAACGTTCACGGAACAAAAACCACCGTGAGCTGCCCAGTTTATGGTTCCCATCTGTCCGGCAAACCAGCTGTTGATAGCCTGCATCTGGTCCCTGCCCGTAAAGAAGGCGACCCTGTGGGGACCTTTCTCAAGGGCTTCCTTTATCCACTTAACAGCTATGTCTATGGCTTCGTTCCACTCTATCTCTTTAAACTGTCCTGAACCCCTCGGTCCAACCCTGAGGAGGGGTTTCCTCAGCCTGGCCGGAGAGTACTCCTTCATTATCCCAGAGGACCCTTTGGCACAGAGAACACCTTTATTTAAAGGGTGGTCCTCATTTCCCTTTATGTAAGTAACCTTGTTGTTCCTGACATAAACCTCTATACCGCACCTGCAGGCACACATGTAGCAGGTGCTGTAATACTTCCTCTCGTAAAAGCTACCTCCTATCTCCATGGAACAGCCTCCTTTGGGCTATCTTTACTAAAGGATAATACCCGCACAGCTTACCTGCGTAGCAGTTTTACTTAAGAAATCATAAGACACGCTTATGAGTTTTATAAGCAGAACTTGAGTCAGATCACCTCCACCCAGACACCCTTTAGGTATAGTGTGTTGGGCATCTGGAGTATCCAGGGGTGGTCCTTGTCTTGGAAGGTTGTGGCTATAACCCTGACCTGTCTCTTAACATCGTAAGACGCTTCCGTAAGGACATCAAGCAGGTGTTGCTGGGTTATGTGGAAGGAGCAGGAGAAGATGGCCAGGTAACCCCCAGGCCTGGTTATCCTGAGACCTCTGACACACAGCTCCTTGTAGCCCCTCAGGGCGTTCGGGACAGAGTGTTTGTTCTTGGCGAAGGAAGGGGGATCTATAACTACGACGTCAAACTCCTCCTTGGCTCTGTCCAGCTTCCTCAGGAAGTCAAAGGCGTTTGCCTCCACCCACTCTATATCCGAAAGGCCGTTCAGCTCCTCGTTCCTCTTCCCCATCTCAAGGGCTAGGTCAGAAATGTCTACCGCTATGACCTCCTTAGCTCCCATCTTCTTCATGTTAAGGGCGAACCCTCCTGTATGGCAGAAGACATCAAGACATCTGTCCCCCGGCTCAACGAGTGACCTGACGAACTTCCTTGAGTTCCTCTGATCAAGGAAGAAACCCGTCTTCTGACCCTCCGGTATGTTTATGTAGAACTTAAGGTCGTGTTCCCAGATCACTACCTCGTCGGGAACCTCGCCGTAGATCACACCCTCCTCAATACCTATCCCCTCAACCTTTGAGGCTGTAAGATTGGCTTTTTCGTATATACCTTTCGGGTTCAGGATCTCAAGGAGGGCCTCTATTACGGCTTCCCTGAACTGGTTCATGCCGTAGGTGGTGAACTCAAGGACCGCATACTCCCCGTAAACGTCCACTATGAGACCTGGTAGCAGGTCTCCCTCCGAGTGGACGAGCCTGTAGGCGTTACTGTTTATATACAGCTTCTTTCTGTACTCGTAAGCTTCCCTTATCCTCCTCTTTATCAGGTCGGGGGTTACCTTCTCGTTCTTGTCAAAGGAGAGGATCCTTATGGCTATGCTGACCTCCGGGTTTATATAGCCATAGCCCAAGAATTTGCCTGCGAAGTCTCTGACAACTACAAGTTCTCCCTTCCTGGGCTTCCTTGAGAAGGACGCTATCTCGGGTCTGTATATCCACGGGAAGAAGCCCCTCACCCTGTCCTCTATGCCCGGCTTCACCCTAACCTGGAGCATCTTATTTTAGTTTATACTTCTTGCGTATGGGTCTAATAAGCAAGCTTTTCAGAAAGAGGAAGGAGGAAGAGGAGAACCTCTGGACCAAGTGTCCTGAATGCAAGACCCTTCTTTACGTTCCCGATCTCAAGAGGAACTT
>JAJRQX010000099.1 GCA_024280065.1 Aquificota bacterium | reverse complement strand
CCTTATCCTCTTCAGGAACCTCTTCGCAACATCGTAGTCCACGTCCGCCTCAAGGAGTGCCAGCCTTATCTCCCTGAGGGTATCGTTGACGACCTTGTCGGTTACCTTCCTCGCCTTCCTGAGTCTGGAGAGGGTTGAGGAGAACTTCTCTGTGAGAAGCTCAAGCATGACAGTAATTAAAGTATAAACTATACAAGGCGGTTAAAAGTGGATCTGTCCTCTTCCTTTATTGCCATTTCCATCAGGGCCTTCAACTCAAGGGCTGCAGCTCTGGATGCGACGGCGAGGTCCTGAGGTGAAGGGTTCACAGGAGCTAAAGCTGCCCTTCTTATCTTTCTGGCTATCTCTACAGTCTCTTCTGGGGTCCTTCCTTCTTTTAGCCTGATCTGGACCTCACCTCCAGTGATATAAAGTCTGCCGTCCGGACCTCTTGTATAGGTGTATCTCACAGGACCAGCCAGCTCGCCCGCCACCGTTTTGTGCGCCATCTCATGCATTCTGACCTCCTGTTCTCTCATCCTGAGCCTTTGCAACTCAATAGTGAGCCTCAAGCTTTCGTATATATCCTGAACACCTGTGATACGCATCCTGGCAGTACCCTCCCGAAGATATAATTTATTTGCGATGAGCTTATCTGCCCACGAGATCAGGGAGCTGTTTCTGGACTTCTTTGAGAGGAAGGGACACACAAGGGTGAAGAGTGCACCTCTCGTCCCCGAGACGGATCCCACCCTCCTCTTTGTAAACGCGGGTATGGTTCCCTTCAAGAACGTCTTCCTGGGTGTTGAGAGGAGACCCTACACCAGGGCGGTCTCTTGTCAGAAGTGCCTGAGGGTCTCAGGGAAGCACAACGACCTTGAGCAGGTGGGCTATACCTCACGCCACCACACATTCTTTGAGATGCTCGGGAACTTCTCCTTCGGAGACTACTTCAAGGAGGAGGCTATAGAGTTCGCCTGGGAGTTCGTCACGGAGGTCCTTAAGATACCCAAGGAGAGACTTTACGTGTCCGTGTATAGAGAGGACGAGGAAGCCTACAGGATATGGAACGAGAGGATAGGACTACCTCCCGAGAGGATATGGAGGCTAGGAGAGGAAGACAACTTCTGGCAGATGGGAGATACGGGTCCCTGCGGGCCATCCTCCGAGATATACGTGGACAGAGGAGAGGGGTTTGAAGGTGACGAGAGGTTCCTTGAAATATGGAACCTGGTCTTCATGCAATATAACAGGGACGAGTCCGGAAGACTGGCACCCCTGCCAAAGCCTAACATAGACACAGGTATGGGACTTGAGAGGATAGCGAGCGTCCTTCAGGGGACAGAGACCAACTTTGAAATAGATGTGATCAGGCCCTTAATAGGCTTCGGGGAGGAGGTCTCCGGGAAATCTTACGGAGAGGACAGGGAGACGGACGTCGCCCTCAGGGTCATAGCGGACCACCTCAGAGCTCTTACCTTCGCCATCTCCGACGGGGTTTTACCCTCAAATGAAGGAAGAGGCTATGTCATAAGGAGGATCCTGAGGAGGGCCCTCAGGTTCGGCTACAGGCTCGGTATAGAAGAGCCTTTCCTTCATAAGGGTATTGACCTTGTCGTTGAGATAATGAAGGAACCCTATCCTGAGCTTGAGATCTCAAGGGAATTCGTCAAGGGCATGGTCAGGGGTGAAGAGGAGAGATTTATGAGAACACTGAAGGAGGGCATGTCCGCGGTTGAGGAGATGATAATGGAGGCCAAGGAGAAGGGGAGAAAATTCATCCGGGGAGAGGAGGTATTTAAAGCGTACGACACCTACGGCTTTCCTGTGGACCTCCTTGAGGAGATAGCCAAGGAAAGGGGTCTCTCCCTTGACATGGAGGGCTTCAGGGAGGAGATGGAAAAGCAAAGGGAGAGGGCGAGACAACACTTCCAGATAGAAGCAAAAAAGGTAAAGCCCGTTTACAACCACCTCAAGGATATAGGTAAGACCTCTGAATTCTTGGGCTACGATCACCTTGATCTTGAGACGGAGACGATCGCTTTGGTGAAGGGGGATGACCTCGTCTCTGAGATGAGGGAGGGTGAGGAAGGCGAGGTAGTCCTTAAGGAAACTCCTTTCTATCCCGAAGGTGGAGGTCAGGTGGGGGACACGGGTTTCATAGAGACGGACAGGGGTCTGTTCAGGGTTGAGGACACCCAGAGACCCGTTGAGGGTGTGATAGTCCACAAAGGTAAGGTGGTTAAAGGAACGTTTAAGGTTGGAGACAGGGTCTTCGCCAGGGTGGACAGGGAAAGGAGGGAGGACATAATGAGGAACCACACAGCCACCCACCTCCTCCACGCAGCTCTAAGGAGCGTCCTCGGAGAGCACGTGAGACAGGCTGGCTCCCTCGTTGCGGACAGGTACCTCAGGTTTGACTTCACCCACTATGAAGCCCTAACCGAGGACCAGATAAGGGAGATAGAGGACCTCGTGAACTCCAAGATAAGGGAGAACATACCCGTAGAGGTCAGGGAGATGGACTATCAGACCGCGATAAGGAGCGGTGCTGTAGCCATCTTTGAGGAAAAGTACGGGGAGAGGGTGAGGGTGATCTCCGCTGGGGACTTCTCAAGGGAGCTCTGCGGTGGCACCCACGTCTCAAGGACGGGAGACATAGGCTACTTCAGGATAGTGTCTGAAACCTCGGTGGGTGCGGGAGTAAGGAGAATAGTCGCCAGGACGGGAAGGTGGGCGGTCAGGGACGCTCAGGAAGAGAGGGAGATAATACGTGACCTCATGACAGCCCTCCAGGCCAAGAAGAAGGAGCTGATCGGTAAGGTTGAAGACCTGAAGGAAGAGCTGAAAGAAAAGGATAAGGAGATAGAAAGGCTCAGGAAAGAACTCATGAAGTCCCAGATGGAAAGGGTTATCAGGGAGGAGGAGGTGAACGGCTACAGGCTCTCCTGGGGTGTTTTCAAAGAGGCGACGGCGGAAGAACTCAGGGACCTTGCGGACACGATAAGGCACAGGAGCGACAGGGAGGTGGTCTTCCTGGTATCGGACACAGGGAAAAAGGTTCTTACAGTGATAGGTGTCTCCAAGGACCTTTCCAGGATCGTCAGGGCAAACGAACTCATAAAGGATGTGGGAAAGGTCTTGGGAGGAGGCGGAGGCGGAAGGCCAGACCTCGCTCAGGGTGGAGGCTCTGACCCTACCAAGGTTGAGGAGGCTGTTAAAATATTAAAGGACCGCCTCAGGACGCTTAGCTGAAGGAGGTCTCCCATGGCGATAAGGCACTTAGCTGTAGGCTTAGCCTCCATCCTTATCCTATCCTGCGGTGAAGGAAAGAAGGAGGAGAAGAAGTCCGAGGAACCTGTTAAAGAGCTCCCGAAGACGGAGCGGGTGGCAAAGGCTACTGGTCCTGAAGAGCTCGCCAACAGGAAGGGTTGCTTTGCCTGTCACGGCATAAAGGAGAAGAAGGTCGGCCCGGCTTATGTGGACGTCGCCAAGAGGTATGCGGGCAAGGAGGGTGCGGTTGATGAGCTCATGAAGAGCATACTTAAAGGTAGCATGGGAAAGTGGGGAAGTATACCCATGGCTCCGCAGCCCGTCACCGAGGAGGAGGCGAAAACACTGGCTGAGTGGATCTTAAGCCTTAAATGACCTCCCTGACGACCCTCTCTGAGACGTTGCACATAAGCTCGTAGGGAATCGTTCCGGCTATTTTAGCGAGGTCTCCGAAGGTCCTTCCCTCTCCCACAACCGTTACCCAGTCCCCCACCCTGGCGTCCGTGTCCGTGAGGTCCACCACCGTCATGTCCATGGTTATGTTCCCTATTATGGGAATCTCCTTTCCCTTGTAAAGGAGAGTCCCTCTGTTTGAAAGGCTCTTCATTAGGCCGTCCGCGTATCCGAAGGCTACCACACCTATCCTTGTTTTTCCTCTCGTTACGTAAGTCCTCCCGTAGGAGACAGGGTGTCCTGGCGGGAGGTCCTTGACGGAGATTATCCTAGCTTTAAGGGTGACGGCAGGTCTTAGCCTGAGGGGGTAGTCCCTGAGGGGCTTCTCTCCGTACAGGGCGAGACCGACCCTGACGTGGGTGGTGAATGGGACCCTGTAGACTATCCCTGCAGAGCTCTCCATGTGGACCTTTAACCCTTTAGGGTACCTCTTTACGATGGTCTCAAACTTCTTTATCTGTATTAGCGAGAACTCCCTGTCCCCGGGTGTGGAGAGGTGGCTCATTACCCCCACCACCCTAGGGTCCTCAATGACCTCGTTCAGGAAGCCGAGCCTTCCCATACCTGTGTCGTATTTGACGTGGAACTTCAGATCCCTGTCTCCTATAACCTTCAGGTGTTCTACATCAGAGACCACAGGGGTGAGCTTGAACTCCTCCACCGCCTCAAGGTCTTCCGGCAGAAGACCCCCGAGGACGAGGATCTCCTTTCTGACGCCCATCCCTCTTAAGACGACACCCTCCTCAGGGCAGGCGACGGCGAAGGCCTCTATCTCGGGAAGGTCGTTGAGGATCGGGACAACACACCTCACACCCATTCCGTAAGCATCTGATTTCACCACCGCTATTATCTTTTTTCCCGAGAACCTGAATATCTCCCTGACGTTGTGAACTACCGCTTCCCTGTTTATCCTTAGAACAGACCTTTCCATCCCTCTTAAAAGTTTAGAATACTTACCATGGGGGAGATAGGTATCCTGGGTCTTGGCAGGATGGGCCTTGGCATAGGGAGGAGGCTGAAGAGAAAGGGCTGGAGGGTAATGGGCTACGACCCTTCAGAAGAGGCAAGAAAAAGGGCTGAGGAGTCAGGTATAGAAACCTTTGATGAGGTTGAGTTCCTGTGTGGTGAGTTCGCTGAGGAGAGGGTCATCTGGATAATGGTGCCTCACACAGCGGTTGATGAGGTCATAGACCAAATAAAACCCCACCTCCTTGAGGGGGACATAGTGATAGACGGGGGAAACTCTTTCTTCAAAGACTCGGTTAGGAGAGCTGAGGAGCTCAAGAGGATCGGCGTCTATTTCCTTGATGTGGGCGTGAGCGGAGGGGTCTGGGGAGAGGAGGAAGGTTACTGTCTGATGGTTGGAGGTGAAGAGGTAGCCTTCAGGAAGATTGAGAAGCTCTTCAAGGACCTCGCCTACGGAGGTGACGGTTACGCCTACCTCGGGAGGTCGGGAGCGGGCCACTTTGTGAAGATGGTCCACAACGGCATAGAGTACGGGATGATGCAGGCTATAGCAGAGGGTTTTGAGCTTATGAAGGAGAGCGGTTTTGATCTTGACCTTAAAGAGGTGGCAAGGCTCTTCAGGAGAGGAAGCGTCATAAGGTCCTGGCTGATGGACCTCACCGAGAGAGCCTTTGAGGACTTCGGAGACCTTGAGGAGCTTGAACCTTACGTGGAGGACTCGGGAGAGGGCAGGTGGACCGTCCAGACCGCGGTTGAGCTTGGGGTTCCGCTTTGGGTCATAGGAAGCTCCCTCTTCACGAGGTTCAGGTCAAGGCAGGAGGGGTCCTTCAGGGACAGGCTCCTCGCGGCCCTGAGGTTTGAGTTCGGAAGACATCCCGTAAAGAGAAAGGATGCGTAGGGGAAAGGTCCTTTTCATCTACGGTGGGACAGGAGACCTTGCGAGGAAGAAGCTCTACCCCATTATCCAGAAGCTCATGAAGAAGGGAAAGCTGAAGGACCTAAAAGCTGTGTATGCCCTAAGCAGGGGTGAGGGCTTTCCTGAGGGCTACCTTGATTCCCTTGACCCAGAACTTGCCAAGCTCATAAGGTTCAGGAGCTTTGACGTCACAAACAAAGACGACTACAAGATCCTTGAGAAGGAGATAGCCTCCTTTCCAGGAGACGAGGTCATCTTCTACCTCGCCCTACCTCCCCACCTCTTTGACCATGCCATAGTCCACACGGGTTCCGTGCTGAGACACTTCCCGAACCCCAGGAAGATAGTCATAGAAAAGCCCTTCGGTTTTGACCTTGAGTCCGCGAGGAAGCTGAACTTCCAGCTGAGACGCTACTTCACAGAAAGGGAGATATACAGGATAGACCACTTCCTCGGCAAGGTATCTATACAGAACATAATCTCCTTCAGGTTCTCCAACTACATCTTTGAGGGCATATGGAACAAGAGCTTCATAGACAACGTCCAGATATCAGCTCTTGAGACGGCAGGCCTTGAGGGGAGGGTGAGCTACTACGACAGAGTGGGAGCGCTAAGGGACATGATCCAGAACCACCTTCTTCAGATCCTCTGCTTCATAGCCATGGAACCTCCGGCGGTGATGGACGCTGAGAGGATAAGGGACGAGAAGGTGAAGGTCCTCAGCTCCATAAGGAGGATAAGGCCCGAGGAGGTGGACCGCTACGCGGTGAGGGGTTCCTACAGGGGGTATGAGGAGGAGCTCGGCAGATCTTCTAACACAGAGACCTACGCCTGCATGAAGGTTTACATAGACAACTTCAGGTGGGAAGGTGTTCCCTTCTATCTCAGGACAGGTAAGAGGCTTAAAGAGAAAAGGACCCAGGTCGTGATCACCTTCAAAGAGGTACCCGGGAACTTCGGAAAGCTTCTGGGATGCCTTCCTGAAAGGAACAGGATAGCCTTTGAGATAGCACCAAAAAACAGGCTAATTCTATCCTTTGAGATGATGCCGCCCTCGGGTTTCCTCAGCTGTCCTATAGAGAGCAGGATGGAGGTGTGTCTTGAAGATGAGTTCGGAGGGGAGGTCCCTGACGCCTACGAGACCCTTATGGAGGATATCTTTGAAGGTGACCAGACCCTCTTCATAAGGGAGGATGAATCCGAGCTCGCCTGGGAGATAGTCCAGCCCGTTCTTGAAAGGTGGTCGGAGGGCAGACCCGAGATATACGAACCAGGATCTTACGGTCCGGAAGGTGCGGACAGGCTGATAGAGGCGGACGGGAGGAGATGGGTTATACTCTGAGGGTCATCAGAGGAGACGGAGAGGAAGTTATTAAGAAGACCCTTAGGTATCTGGTCCTCTTCGGTAGAGCTGTCCTGAGGAAAAAGGATTTATTCCTTCTCGGGCTTCCCGGAGGCAGAACGCCGGTAGGTCTTTATAGGCTCATGAGAGCCTCCTTCCCGTTCTTTGAAAAAACCATCATACTTCCCACGGACGAGAGGCTGGTGCCCGAAGAGGATCCGAGAAACAACTACCGCACGATGAAGGTGAACTTAGGAGATAAGGCGAGGATCCTGAGGGTAAGGACAGAGCTTGACCCTATGCGTGCCTGCGGGGAGTTTGATAAGCTTCTTTCAGAGTTGGGTCCGCTTGACCTTATCGTCCTCGGCCTTGGCGAAGACGGACACACAGCCTCCATCTTTCCTAAAAAGGCCTGCAAACCCTGCGGTCGTTCCGCCTGCCTGACCGAAGGCCCCGATGGTCTCATAAGGGTCAGCATGAGCTTAAACTACATAAACTCCTCCTGCAAGGCCGCCTTCCTCGTTCTGGGAGAGAGGAAGAGGGAAGCCCTTATGAAGCTCCTCAGAGGTGAGGACATACCCGCGTCAAGGGTAAGACCCAAAAAGGGTGTCCTTCTGTTCACTGACCTTCCTCTATGAGCTCGTTCTCTATCTCAAAGTAAACGTAGTAGGCGTTCACAGGGTTCACCTCAAAGAAGACGGGAACCTGGGCATACATGGGGTCTATCTCTATGAGGGCCTCGTTTATGTTCTCCCTCACGTAGTCTATGTCCTTTCCCTCCTCTATCATCCTCCTTATCGTGTTCCTGAGGTCCGTTATATACTTTCTCGTCCACCTCACCCTGTCCCTTATTTTCTCCTTGGTGAGCATGGGCTCTCCGTGGCCGGGCAGGAGGATCTCCGGGTCTATCTCAAGGATCCTGTCAAGGCAGTCTATCCAGGTTCTTGAGTTTCCAGAACCTAAGAAGGGTAACCTCCCGTCAAAGACTATGTCCCCCGCAAAGAGGACCTTTTGGTCAGGAAGGTAAACCACTATGTCACCGTCCGTATGGGCCTTACAGAACTGTCTGACCTGAAAGGTGTATTTCCCCAGCTGTATGTCAAGGCCCTCCCTGATGACTACGTGGGGCTCTTCCATATCCGTTCCTTCCATGTGGTCCTTAAGTAGCTTCTTCCTCGCCTCATAGAAGTTCCAGCTTGAAGGCCTTGATACATACTCATTAGCCCACTCGTGGGCTATGACCACCGCACCCACCTCCTTGAAGGCTCCCACACCGTAGAAGTGGTCCGTGTGGTAATGGGTGATGACGACGAACCTGACGGGTTTATCGGTCACCTTCCTTATGGTCTCAAGGAGCTCTTTCCCAAGCTTGTAGGTGCTCAGCGTGTCTATGACAACAACCCCCTCCTCGGTTACAACGAAGTAGGCGTTGGATATGAATCCCCTGTTCTTATAACTTACCTGTTCGTAAACCCCGAAAACGCCGTATATGTTCTCCTTTATTCTTCTCAGCGTCTCGGAGACATGTTCGGGATAGTCCCCCCCGAATGAGACCAGGACCGTTAGGAGGACAGCGATGAGAAACTTCATTTTTTCCTCACCTCCTCTATAGCGGATACGACCCTTTCCGTGAATTCTTTAAGGCTTCTTCTTTCCTCTTCGGAAAGGTGCTTCCCGAAAACCTTCATAAGGTTCCCCGCGTTCACGTATCCCACCTTAGAGTTCCCTCTTGTGTCCCTGTATATATAAACCCTGCATATGTAAAAGGTAAGGAGCTGGGGGAGGTCCTGTAAGACCCCAGGAGCACCACCGCAGATGAAGAGATACGTATAGGTAGGAGAAAGCTCAAAAACCTTTACCGCCTCCACACCCTTTTCCTCAAGACTCCTTATTAGCTTTCCCTTCACGTCTTCCCCTACCTCCACCTCCCACTCAAAGATGTCTCCGAAGGAGAAACCGAGGATGAAGATCAGTAGGACCAGGACCCTCAACGGACAGCCACCTCCGCAATAGCTATCCTTAAGGTCTGGTACAGTCTCGTCAGCGTGTCCGCAAGGTCCTGACCCAGATCCTCCCTGTGTGCCTGGACGAAGTATATCTCCTTAGGCACAGCTATGAAGACCTTGCCCCTGTGTCTGTAAACCGCTACAGGACAGGGAATTAGTGAAGAGAGGGAGGGGACCCTCTCAAGGAGCTGATCCTTCCAGCTCACGTCACAGGAGAGTATGATAACGTAGTCCTCCGATAACCTGACCGTCTCCAGGATCCCGAGACCTCTTTCCTTAAGTTCCGCCTTAAGTTCATCCACTACATCCGCAAAGCTTTTTCTTTCCACCTCCAATGTGAAGAAAAAGATCCTCTCAGGAGTTGCGTAGAACCTCTTCACTGAATACACGAAAAGCAGGGCGGCAAGCACACCGCCCGCAAGAAAGAGAATAGCCTTCAACTGTCAGGCACTACCCCCGTAACACTGGTCGTACGTAACGTAGGGAGCGTCAAGGACCTTGACGTTCGGTTTTGTCCTCACCCTTATGTTCTTCTTCTTCTTTATGTAGTCTATCAGGATGTCATACACAGGGACCGGCTTGTAATCCGGTTCTATGGCGTCCGGGGGAGGAGGTGGTCCTCCGTAAACCGCTACGAGATACTCTTTATCCTCCTTCAGAGGTTTTCCGCCTATCCAGACCTTCTTTATCCTCTTATACTGGGGACCGTTTATCTCTATCTCGTATTCAACGTTCCATATTCTCGTCATGTCTCCTCCTTGCTGGTAAAATGGGTCCGGGTTGAATACGTTGTCCGCAATGTCCTCCCATATAGCGAGAAGGTCCTTACCCTTTCTCTTCAGGACGTAAACATTTGGGTAGGTTATAGCGGTGTAATCGTAGACGTGGTTCCTCGTTATCTTCTGACCGGGGAGGACTACGGTCCCCCACCTGTAACCCGGAGAGTGAACCACGTCAAGGTCTCCGCCGTAATAGTCGTTTATAGCCTCCCCTACGAGCCAGTCCCATGTTGAGAAGAAGGTATCTCTCTTGTAGAGCATAACCTCGGCAACGCCTATTTCTTCATCAAGGTTATACTTCTTGTTGATCTCCTTCTTCCATTTTTCAACGATCCTCTGGGCACCCTTATCCGGCGGTACCAGGTTAGAGGCTACGGGGTAGAGTTTGAAGCTGTAATCCCTTATCCTTCCGTTCTTTATGTCAAGGTCAAGCCTGCCGACGAACTTTCCGTGCGAGCCCGCTATCAGGACGAGTGTGTTGCCTACTCTCACCGCCTTGGGTGTGATATCGTGGGTGTGGCCTGAGATGATCACATCTATACCCTTTACCACCTTGGCAAGCTTCTGATCCAGAGGGAAGCCGTTGTGGGTCAGGAATATGACAGCATCCACTTTGTGTTTTTCCCTTAGCTCGTTTACAAACTGCTGGAGTTGGTCCTCCCTTATGCCGAAGCTCCACCCTTCAACGAACTGCTTCGGGTTGGCGAGAGGTGTGAAGGGGAAGGAACTCCCTATTATTCCCAGTTTCACCCCGCCCACTTCCCTTATAGTGTATGGTTTAAAGACTAGGTCTCCCCAGAGCTCATCCACAACGTTATGGGTTATGAACTCACATCCACCCTTCTCAAGCTCCTCTATCCTCTTGAGAAATATTTCCTTACCGAAGGTGTAGTCCCAGTGGGCGACGAAGAGGTCGTATCCCGTGTAGGTCATCCACTCAACTACGGACTTACCTTCCGAAAACGTACCTATAGCTGTTGTTGTCCAAGTGTCCCCGCCGTCCATAACGAGTACCTTATCCCTTCCCCTCTCAGCTATAACCGATTTGATTATCGTGGTTATGTGTGCCGCCCCTCCCATCTTCCCGAACTTATGGGCGAGCTCTGGAAAGTTAACACAGCTCGTAAAGTAAGCCTCGAGGGTTCCGGGGGCTATCTTATAATACTTGAGAAACTCCTTACCCGTTATGTATCCGGGAGTTCCCTTAAGGGCTTTGGGGGCCACGAGGTTCATCGGTTCCGCGAAGTACAGAGGTTCAAGGTGGGCGTGCATGTCCGTTGTGAAGAGGAGGGTTACGTTCCCGACCGGCTTGAACCTCATTATGTCATCGTAGGTCATCTCCGCGAGGGCCTTAACGGGGTTTGCGGTCAGATAGGCACCCGTGACTATCGCCAGTTCAAGGAAGTCCCTTCTCGTAAGATGCATCGGCCGTCACCTCCAAAAAAAATAACTAAATACTAACGAACTGACCCTTTTATTTTAAAGCCCCGGAGGGGACCGGCAACCCCTCCGGATACTCAGATCACTTATTTATAGGGGACTCGGGGCTGTGGAGGAAGGCGACTATGTCCGCTATCTCCTCTGGCTTCAGGACTCCCCAATAGCCGAGTCTTGGCATCGCCGAGCAGGGGACGAATGCCCAGGAGTTGTATATCCTCATGTAGGTCTGCTTTGGATCTACACCCTTCTTGCCGTAACCCCTCAGGGAAGGACCTATGTTACCGCAGGCTATGATCTGGGGATCTCCACAGTGGCATGCGTAGCAGTTACCCCTCCTGCTCCTGCCTCCCTTCTTGGGATCGCCGAAGAGCTTCTCACCCCTCTTCCAGTCGCCCATCACCTTACCGCCAGGCGGGAACTTTATGGTAGCGAGCATAGCTTTTTTAAACTCTTCAATGCTTATACCCTGGGGAACGAGCTGGGCCTCGTTGGAGCAGTACTTCTGCCACTTATCCTGGTTCTGGTAGAAGGCTATCTTAAACTTTTCATATTTGCTCAGCTTCTTCTTGGGCTTCTGGGCTTCCGCCTTCTGGGCGGCGGGCTGACAGGCCACGAGCAGACCGAGACCGATCAGAGCTCCTGCAAGAGCTATCTTCTTCATCTTCGCCCCTCCTTTATCTTAAGAGACCAGGAACCTCAATTATCCCGCCGTTGGAGGCGTGCTTCATGTAGAGTTCAACCGCTATAACCTCTTTGATGTAAGGTGGCGGTTTCTTCACCCAGTCCTTCTT
>JAJRQX010000098.1 GCA_024280065.1 Aquificota bacterium | reverse complement strand
TTTTAAAGAACCCTATTTACAGAGGAGTGATCAAATACAATCGTGTGGAGGTGTATTTTGAAGATCTCCGATACATCTCTGATGAGGAATGGTTTGAACTTCAAAGGATGCTGAACGAAAGAACCGCGGAGAAGGGAAGAGCGAAGTCGGAGCTTCTTTTTATAGGACTTTTGAAATGCGGCAGGTGCGGTGCATCCATGACCGCAACGAGCGGGAAAAAGAAGGGAAGGAAATACTCTTATTATGCGTGTTACAACAGACTGAACGGGAAGTGTGATCAGGAGAATTTGAGGGCGGAGCGTGTGGATGAGTTTCTCCTGAAGGAGATCACGGATTTCATTCTTAATGAAGAGAACGTTCGTGAAATAGTAAGACGCCTTAATCGGGGGCTTGAGCGGAGAAGAAGCGAATACCGAGATCGTATGAAAGAGCTGAAGAACCGCATAGCGGACATAGACAAGCGTTTGAAGAACCTTGTTCGGGCGATAGCGGAAGGAGTTCCTGCGGAAGCTGTAAAAGACGAGATCCGCATGCTCACCCGGGAGAAGGAAATTCTGGAGAGCGAGCTTACCGGATTGAAGAAGCTCAGCACCTTTTCTCCCTCCCTGCAAATAAACGTGGAAGAAGCAAAAGTTTTTCTGGAAGAACTCATCAGATCTAAAGAAGCAAAACAACTACGTGTTTTCCTCAGAACCTTTGTTTCGGAAGTAGTTTACGACAAGGGGGTTTTCAAAGTTTTATACAACAAGGATCTGTTTGGGTTCGGGATGTTGGGAAGTCAGGGGAGGGTGACGGGACTCGAACCCGCGACATGGGGATCCACAGTCCCCCGCTCTACCAGCTGAGCTACACCCTCCTCCAAGTTTAATTATATCACCCTGAGGGTCGGAGGTTTCTGAAGTTCATCACCCCGCTGGAGCTTTCTTATAGCTTCCTCTGTCCAAGAGGCTATCTCCTCAAGGTTAAGGTCTAACCTACCTTCCTTCAGCTGGGTGAGGGCCTTCTTCAGGACCTTGAGGGACCTTTCCTTTTCTCCTGAGCTGTAGTGGTGAAGTGCTATAGCTACCCTTATGACACCCTGATAGGCTTCCCTCTTCTTCCTGTCTGAGGAAAGGGACCATACCTCCTCAAGGACCTCGTGAGCCTCGTAGAATCTGCCAGCGTTCCATAACTGCTCAGCCTCCCTTAGAAGCTCCTTCTCTCTGTTTATGCCTAAGAGCGTGTCAATGGCCCTCTCCTTTGAAGGTGTTTCCTCGAGAGTCATATGAAGAAGAGCAAAAGCTTCTAAAGGTCTAAGCCCTATTGACCTTACATAGGAGTTGAACCTCATATAAGCGTCTCTGTCTTTTATCTTGAGTGTTTTGAGCATCTTGACCGTCAGGGGTGTGAAGGTGTAAGGGTCCGTGATGTAGGCTAAGTGAGAGGCGACAGAGAGCCTTTTTAGGCCTCTGAGTTTTATGGTTTCAAGTAGCCTTGAGAACCTGCCTTCTGGTGTCCTTTCTTCAAGGGAGTTCTCCAGATCGGCTTCCCCGAAAAAGCTTTTAAGGTCCTCAAAGAGATAACCCCTGAATACCTCCCAGGAGCTTGTTAGAACAAAAGGTGAGGAGCATTCGGCGAGTGAGAGCTTGTCTTTATCTATCAGGTAGTTTATATATCTCTTGCACACCTGAACTAAGGATGTGTCCCCTATCCATAGAGAGAGGTTCTCTTTCACTTTACTCAGGATTGAGTTAGCGGTATCCCTTGACACTCTGTTCCGAGATAGGTTTAGGAGGGCCTTGGAGGCCTCAAGGGGGAGGCCTCTCTTCTCAACCCTCGTGTAGAACTGGAGCGCTGTATCTACAAGCTGTCTTTTGATATCAAACTTTCGCACCCATGGCCTTCGCCTTCTCTATCACGTCCTCAATCGTCCCGACCATGTAGAAGGCGTTCTCAGGTAGGTGGTCGTATTTCCCTGATAGGATCTCCTGGAAGGACCTTATGGTGTCCTCCAGCTTGACGTACTTACCCGGCATACCTGTGAACTGCTCCGCAACGTGGAAGGGTTGGGCGAGGAACTTCTGTATCCTCCTCGCACGGTTTACTATGGCCTTGTCCTCTTCGGATAGCTCTTCCATACCGAGTATCGCTATTATCTCCTGAAGCTCCTTGTATCTCTGGAGGATACGCTTCACCTCCATAGCAGTGTTGTAGTGCTCTTCTCCTACGAACTCCGGTGCGAGATACTTTGAAGTGGACTCAAGAGGGTCTATGGCCGGGTATATGCCGAGCTCTGCAAGTCTCCTTGACAGGACGGTGGTAGCATCAAGGTGGGCGAATATAGAGTAAGGTGCGGGGTCCGTGAGGTCATCAGCGGGGACATAGACAGCCTGAACAGCGGTTATTGAACCTTTTTTGGTTGATGTTATCCTCTCCTGGATCTCTCCCACGTCCGTGTTGAGTGTCGGCTGGTATCCGACAGCGGAGGGGAGTCTGCCCAGAAGGGTTGAGACCTCTGAACCCGCCTGGACGAACCTGAATATGTTGTCTATGAAGGCAAGGACATCCTGTCCCTCAACATCCCTGAAGTATTCAGCCATGGTTATACCCGTCTGGGCGACCCTGAACCTGACACCCGGTGGCTCGTTCATCTGTCCGTAAACCATGACCGTGTACGGGAGGACTCCGGATTCCTTCATCTCGAGCCAGAGGTCGTTTCCTTCCCTCGTTCTCTCTCCCACACCTATGACCACGGAAAAGCCCTTATGGAACTTGGCTATGTTGTGTATTAGCTCTTGCATCAGGACCGTCTTTCCTACGCCCGCACCTCCGAAGAGACCTACCTTACCCCCCTTGACGTAGGGTTCAAGAAGGTCAATTACCTTTATGCCCGTCTCAAGGATCTCTATCTTGGTTGACTGCTCCTCAAGGGGCGGCGGTTCTCTGAACATGGGCCAGTACTCTTTCGCGTTTACGGGTCCCTGCTCGTCTATAGGCTGCCCCACAACGTTGAATATCCTGCCGAGGACCTCCCTTCCTACGGGTACCTTTATGGGACCTCCAAGATACTCAACTTCCTGTCCCCTGACAAGGCCATCTGAAGCACCCATGCCTATTGCCCTTACCCTCCTCTCACCTATGTGCTGGGCCACCTCAAGATATAGGTCCTCCTCCGCCCAGTTGCCTCTGTCGTCTATGAACCTCCTTCTTGTCTTAAGGCCGTGCTTTATGGGTGGAAGGTTCCCCGTGTCAAACTCAACGTCTACAACCGGACCTATGACCTGAACTATCCTTCCCACGAGCTTCTCAGCCATACCAGAACCTCCCAAAGGTTTATCTCATCGCCTCAGCGGCTCCCACTATGTCCATAAGCTCAAGGGTTATGGACTCCTGACGGGCCTTATTGAAGATCAGGGTCCACTGCTTTATGAGGTCGTCCGCGTTCTTGGTGGCGTTGTCCATAGCAACCATCCTCGCGAAGTGCTCCGCAGCGTTGGATTCAACCAGAGCCCTGTAGAGCTGGTAGTTCAGATATAGGTTGAGTATGTGGCTCATGAACTCAGACTCGTCCACCTCAAAGGTGTAAACGCTGAAGGTGTCCTTCGCTTCCTCGTAGGGAAGCTCAAAGGGAAGGAACTTCCTCAGGACAGGCTTATAGGTCGCTCTCGTTATCATCTCGTTGTTCAGGAGGTAAACCGCGTCCGTTTCCTTACCAGTAAACCTCTCCCTGACTATCTCGGAGACCTCCTTCGCAACACCGAAGTTCACCTCCTTCCTGAAGACCTCTTCATAGCCCTTGATTATCCGGTAGTCCCTCTTTGAAAAGTATTGATATCCCTTCCTTCCTATCAGGATCAGGCTGACATCCGATCCTTTTTGTCTCTTTTCGTCTATGAACCTCTCCGCTTCCCTTATTATATTGGAGTTGAAGGCTCCAGCAAGACCCCTGTCCGCGGTAACGAGTATGAGGTCCACACGCCTTTCTTCCCTCTCCTGCAAAAGCGGGTGAGACCCCCTGTCTATGTGTCCCGCCAGGTCCCTCACAAGTTCATAGAGCTTGTCCGAGTAAGGTCTTGAGGAGTACAGGAGCTCCTGGGCTCGTCTCAGTTTGGCTGCGGAGACCACCTTCATCGCGTTGGTTATACGCCTCGTGTTCTTTATACCCTGTATCTTCCTCCTTATATCCCTCGGAGATAGCTTGGGCATAACGGTGAGGTATTATAGCACAGGTTTTGTGCTAAAATCTTAGCCTATGGAATATGCCTTCTTTGAGGGTAAGTTCGTTCCCATAGAGGAGGCGAACATAAATATAAAGACGAACTCCTTCCATTACGGGACAGCAATATTTGAGGGCCTCAGGGCTTACTGGAACGAACAGGAGGGACAGCTCTACATACTCTTCGCAAGGGAACACTACGAGAGGCTCCTCAGGAACGCGAAGGCCCTCTTCATGGAGCTCCCGTACACGGTGGAGGACCTCGTTGAGATAACCAAAGAACTTCTCAGAAAGAACGATATAAGGGAGGATGTTTACATAAGGCCTATAGTTTACTTCAAGGATCTCGCCCTGACACCAAAGCTCATAGGATACACACCCGAGATAGCCATATACACATACCACTTCGGGAGATACCTTGACACCTCAAAGGGTATAAGGGTTAAGGTCTCCTCCTGGAGGAGGAACGATGATAACTCCATACCCTCAAGGTGGAAGGTGGCGGGAGCTTACATAAACAGCGCCCTTGCCAAGACGGAGGCCCTGATGGCGGGATACGACGAGGCTCTAATGTTAAATTCTCAGGGCTTCGTTGCGGAGGGGTCCGGTGAGAACATATTCCTGATAAGAGAGGGTAAGGCGATAACACCATCTTATAGCGACCACATACTTGAGGGCATAACGAGGAGGGCAGTGATAAACCTGCTTAAGAACGATCTTATCGTGCAGGTGGAGGAAAGGCCGGTTGCAAGGAGCGAGCTTTACATAGCGGACGAGATATTCCTAACCGGAACCGCTGCGGAGGTCACGCCCGTCATTGAGGTGGACAACAGGAAGGTGGGGGACGGGAAGATAGGAGAGATAACGAGACAGCTCCAGGAGGTTTACTTCAACGCTGTCAGGGGCAGGATAGAACGTTACAAGTCCTGGCTTACTCCTGTCTATGAGAGCTGAACTCTTAGAGGAGCTTAAGGAACTGGCCTACTTTCTTTCTGACAGGAACAGGCTGAGCGGTTCTGAAGGTATAAGGGAGTGTCAGAGGTTTGTAAGGAAGTTTGTAGTGGGGAAGCTGAAGATACCCTTGAAGGAGGAGACCTTCCAGGTTGAGAAGAGCATACCCGTTGAGGGAAAGATAAGGTTTGATGGCAAAGAGGTGAAGGCTTACCCTCTCCTCGGCAGCACCTGGGGTGAGATGGAGGGTCTGGTTGTGGATGAGGATGAGAACGTTGAAGGCAATATAGTCCTTGCAAAGATAGGTAGGGAGAGGGAGTCAGAAAAGGCGAGGAGGCTTAAAGAGAGAGGAGCTCTGGGTGTCATATTCTACATGGATGAGATAGACTCTCCCTACCTCGGAACCCTAAACGGGGAAAACGTGATAGCCCTCTCAGTTCACAGGGAGACCGCTAAGGACCTTCTCGGAAAGAGGGTGAGTTTAGTCTCAAGGGTCAGGAAGACGAGGATCACCGGGAGGAACCTTTACTTTGATATAGGGAAGGGTCCTTTCCTTTACCTGATAGCCCACCTTGATTCAAAACCCTTTGTGAAGGGGGCTATTGACAACGCCCTTTCTGTTGCGCTCCTCCTCATGATAGCTAAGGAGTTTAAGGATACATATTCCTACCCCCACAGGATAAGGTTCCTCATAACGGACTGTGAAGAGATGGGTCTTGAAGGGGCAAAGCACCACGTTAAGAACCTGAAGCACACCTACTACGCGGTTGTTCTTGATTCCCTGGGATGGATAAACCCCGCGGTCCTATACAGGGACAGCGCAGGCTACAATGGGGAGAGGATAATGGACAGGTTCTACAGACACCTTCTTGACATCAGGATAGACATACCCTTCATGGAGAGCAGAAGGGCAAGGAGCGACCATATACCCTTTAAGGAGAAGGGGATCCAGACCCTTTTCCTCACATCAAACCCGTTCACGCTCAGGCACACCTTCTACGATACCTACGAGGCGATAGACTGGGACGTTGTGTCCATGTGGTTTGACGTGATATCTTCATTCCTTCGCAGGTTTCACAAACTCTGATATATTAAAGCTGATGAGGTTCCTTCTGGCGGTTCTGGCTGTTGTTTCCCTATCGTTCGGGGGTGTCTTTGAAGACCTTGAAAATAGACTGAAGGAGATCAGGACGGTCAAGGTAGTCTTCATCCAAAAAACGGTTTACTCCTGGTATCCCAAGCCGGACGTTAGCAAAGGCTACTTCTACGCTACAAAAGGTGGTAAGTTCAGGGTGGAGTACACTTACCCCGACAGAGTGATCATGGTCTCGGACGGTGAGAGGATAATCATATACAACGAGGAGGACAGGGAAGCCATAGTGGACTCGGTAAAAAACAACACCTCTCCCGTCATAGAATCCCTCTTCTTCTTCTCAAGACCACTGGGCGAGGTCTTTGAGCCCATTGGAGAGATCGGGAGAGGTGACGTAAGGGTCCTCATCCTGAAGCCGAAAGCAGAGGACGAAAACGTAGAGAAGGTCTTCGTTGAGGTGAATCCGGACCTTGAGGTGGTGAGGGTGAGGGTAGTGGACAGGGAGAAGACAGAAACCGTAATAGACTTTATAGACGTCCAGAAGAACTTCACACCCTCTCCAGGCCTTTTTATCCTTGACCTGCCCCCTGACGTTAGGATAAGGGAAGCCGGCGGTTTCTGATGGGTGACACTAAGGTGAACTTTTACATAGAGAGGGCAAGGAGAGAGGACCTCAAAGATCTCACCGATATATACCTTGAAGGATACAGGGGCCTCGAGGAATACTCCTACACCCACCCTGAGGATGTAAAGGCTTATATGGACTGGCTGTGGAGGAGGGACCCGGAGGGTATCTTTGTGGCCAAGGTTGAGGGAAGGAAGGTCGGGTTCGTTGCGGGGGACGCCAACTGGTTCAGCAAGAGGGCGAGGAGGAACGTGGGGGCTATACATGAGATCGTCGTCCTTCCGGAGTTCAGGGGTCTCGGTATAGGTAAGGCACTGATGACTAAGGTAATGGAATACTTCAGGGAGAAGAAGCTTGACACAGCGGAGCTCTGGGTCGGGGACGAAAACTTCAGAGCTTTGGAGTTTTACAGGAAGCTCGGATTTAAGGAAGAGGGTAGATATAACTACTGGGTCAGGATGGTGAAGGACCTTCAGGAGCAGTAGAGCTTAACTATTCTCTCCACTATCTTTGTGGTGGATACGTCAAACTCTATAGGGATAACCACGACCTTACCTCCGTAGGACTCCACAAGCTCCCTACCCACTATCCTGTCGGGTGTCCAGTCCCCACCCTTTACGAGGACGTCGGGCTTTATGGCTTCTATGAGCTTTATGGGTGTGTCTTCATCGAAGATGACAACGTAGTCAACAGGTTTAAGGGCGGTAAGAACCTTGGCCCTCATATATTGGGGTAGTATGGGTCTCTTCTGACCCTTTATCCTCCTGACCGATGCGTCCGAGTTGAGACCCACCACGAGGATGTCGCCGAGGGATTTGGCCTTCTCAAGGTAATCCACATGTCCTGCGTGGATTATGTCAAAACATCCGTTTGTAAAAACTACCCTCTTATGTGGTCTTAACACCTTCAGTTCCTCAAGTAGATCCGTGAGTCCGAGGACAGCACCCACCTTAAGAATTTTACCTCTGGTAGAATGGTGGTAAAGGAGGTGTTCGGGGCATAATGAGTGTTCTGTTAAGGTTGGTAATAGCATGTACAATCTGCATAGCTGTGGTGGGCCTCATATACATTGTCCTCATGTGGGTGGGTATAATTTAAGACCCACATGGTTGTGAACTACTACAGACCTGTTGAGGTTTTCTTCGGAGAGGGTGCCCTTGAGAAGGCAGGAGAGGTAGGCAGGAGGTTCGGTTTTAAAGCCCTTATAGTTACCGGTAAGGAGAGTGCCAAAAAGAGCGGGGCTCTGGATAGGCTCATAGGGTCGCTTAAGTCGGCGGGTATACAGGAGTTCGTGATCTACGACGAGGTTGTGCCCAATCCAACTGATTCGGTGGTAAATAGAGGAGCGGAAATAGCGGTGAGGGAAAAAGTAGACTTCATAGTAGGCCTCGGTGGCGGGAGCGCCCTTGACACCGCTAAAGCTATATCCATAGTCTCCTCCAACGAAGGGTCCGCATGGGACTACGTTAAGTACCCGGAGGGACCCAGGCTCATACCTTACTACAACAGACCCGTTGTATGCATACCCACGACCGCGGGGACCGGAAGCGAGGTGAACAGATACTCGGTTATAACAAACGAGATCAGGAAGGAAAAGCTGGTTCTATCCCATAGCTTGAATTACCCGCGTGTGGCCCTGGTTGATCCCGGGTTAACGAAAACCATGTCTCCCGAGCTTACCGCGATAACAGGCTTTGATGCTCTCACCCACGCCCTTGAATCCCTGACCAACAGAGCGGAGAACTTCATGGCGGAGGAGCACTCAGCGAGGGCTGTAGAGATAATAGCAAGGTGGTTGCCCGTTGCTGTGGAAGAACCTGAGAACAGAGAGGCGAGAAAGTGGATGTCTTACGCGGCCATGCTGGCGGGGGTTGCCATTGACCACCTGGGAGTGGCACTCATCCACGCCATGGAACACCCCGTATCCGCCCATTACCCTCACGTTGCCCACGGAGAAGGTCTTGCAATTTTAGCCCCTTATGTGACCGAGTTCAACATCAAGGGTAACCCTGAAAAGTACGCCCTCTTTGCGAGGCTCATGGGATACGAGGAAAAACCCCATAAGGCTGTTGACGCCTTAGTGCATCTTCTTGAAAAGATAGGCCTTTTGAAGACTCTGAAGGACGTCGGTGTTGAGGAGGAGAAGCTGGACAGGCTGACGGAAGACGTTTACATGCTGTCCAGACACTCCTTCAGAATTAACCCCGTTGAGCCGACCCTTGATGATATAAGGAGACTATATGATAGAGCTTACAGAGGTGATCTTTAATCTCTGTGGGTAAAGTATAGGGCCAGGGCTATGCCTAAGGCACCTAAGGACAGGTACAGGAGATCAAGAGGTGT
>JAJRQX010000097.1 GCA_024280065.1 Aquificota bacterium | reverse complement strand
TCCAAGCTGACGGATCCAGGCGTCTGGATAGCGGCCTCGGGCCAGATATTCTTCACCCTGAGCCTCGGCTTTGGTGCCATAATCACCTACGCCTCGTATATAAGAAAGGACCAGGATATAACCCTCAGCGGTCTTACAGCTTCAACCCTGAACGAGACGGCTGAGGTGATACTGGGCGGATCCCTGGCTATACCCGCGGCGGTGGCGTTCTTCGGAGTAGCCAACGCGGTTGCTATAGCCCAATCCGGAGCTTTTGACCTCGGGTTCATAAGCCTTCCAGCCATATTCGTTAACATGCCCGCAGGGAACTTCCTCGGATTTTTATGGTTCTTCCTTCTATTCTTCGCAGGGCTTACATCATCCATAGCCCTTATGCAGCCCCTGATAGCCTTCTTTGAGGACGAGTTCGGTCTCTCCAGGAAGAACTCGGTTCTCATGACCGCGGGCATAGTCTTCTTCAGCGCCCACCTTGTCATATTTCTGAACGGTTCCCTTGACGAGATGGACTTCTGGGCGGGGACCATAGGCGTGGTTTTCTTCGGCCTCCTTGAGATGATCCTGTTTCTGTGGATATTCGGGGGTGAGAGGGCATGGGAGGAGATAAACAGGGGAGGGATAATAAGGGTCCCCAGAGTCTACTACTACGTGATGAGGTACGTGACCCCCCTCTTCCTGACCGCCCTACTCTTCACTTGGGCCAAAGAGTATATACCAAAGATACTGGCGGAGACCCACTGGACCGTCTGGGTGACCAGGTTCTTCCTCGTGGGTCTTTTCCTGTTCCTAACACTTCTGGTGTTCATAGCCGAGAAGAGGAAGGCAAGGGAGGTTGTCTCTTGAACAGGGTGATGATATTCCTGCTCTCCTTCTACTTCGGCCTTGGGACCTTCTTCAGCTTCGTAGTAGCTCCCACCCTCTTCAGGGTCTTGGAGAGGTCTCAGGCCGGAGCTGTGGTTGAAAAGGTCTTTCCCCTTTACTTCGGTATAGGTCTCGGGGCTGTGGGTGTGTCGCTCATTCTCGGGATAACGTCAAAGATGAGCAAGTTTCTGAACCTCCTCCTCGCCCTTAACCTTCTGGTACTCATGGTTCTTGAGTTCTACATACTCCCCAAAGCCCACAGCCTGAAAGTCTCTGGGTCTCCCGAGTTCATGAAGTACCACCTCATATCTGTCATAATGAGCACCGTGTCTTTGTTCTTCACCTTCGGAGCTATAGTTTACCTTATAGTTAGGGATGGTCGTTCTTAGGCTTTCCCAGATACCTGTTCCTAAGTCAAACAGGTATATAAGGCGGAGGGGAGGAAGGGTCTTCAAGCCTCCGAGGGTGAGAAACTGGGAGGTGAGGGCCCTATGGGAGATAAAACAGCAGTATAACGGGGACCCGATAGACGGCAAGGTCTCCGTTGAGATAACCCTGACGCTCCCCAACCATAGGAAGAGGGACATAGACAACATGCTGAAGAGTCTCTGGGATGTCCTTGAGAAGGCAGGTGTAATAAAGAACGACAACCTTATATACGAGGTCAGGACTGTGAAGAGGGTGGTCAAGGGAGAACAGGGTGTTGAGATAAGGATAAGGGAGTTCAGGGAGTCCTGAGATACTCCTCCGCTATCAGGTCAGCTGCCTCCTCTGAGGTGAGCCTGTCCAGGTTAACCTCCCTCCAGCCCTGCTTCCTGAACCACCTTATCTGCCTCTTGGCATACTCCTTGGTGTTCTGTAAGGCTTCCTGAAAGGCCTCCTCAAAGCTTACCTTACCCTCAAGGTACGGGATGAACTCCTTGTAGTTTATGGCCTGAGGTGAGGTGAGAAAGTTCTTGAACCCTTTATCTAAGAGCTTCCTTATCTCCTCAAGGAGACCCCTTCTCAGCATGTCCCTCAGCCTCTCCTCTATCCTCTTAGATAGGTTTTCCCAGCTCCTTATCAGGAAGAAGCCCTTAAAACTCAGCCTCGGCCTTTCCCACCTGTGGAAGCTGGAGAAGGGTTTCCCTGAGTTTATAAAAACTTCCAGGGCCCTCACTATCCTCCTGATGTCGTTCGGGTGTATCTTCCCGGCGTAAACAGGATCAACAGCCTTCAGCTTCACGTAGAGGTGGAGGTTTCCTTTCAACCGGGCTATTTTGTAAAGCCTCCTCCTCAGTCCCCAGTCCGGATCAGGGGTCTCCTCTATGCCGTACAGGAGGGCCTGTATGTAGAGGTATGTCCCTCCGACGACCATGGGAACCTTGCCCCTAGAGTCTATTTCCCTTATGGCCTCCAGGGCTTTTTCTTCAAAGACCTTGGCGTCAAAGTAGCCCCCGGGGTCAACCACGTCTATGAGGTGGTGTCTTACCTCACTCATGCACTCAATGGGCTTTGCGGTCCCTATGTCCATACTTCTGTAAACGGTCATTGAGTCAGCGCTCACTATCTCCCCGTCAACCTTCTTAGCCACCAGGCAGGCTATCTCCGACTTACCTACAGCAGTGGGTCCGCCCACGATCAGGAGCTTACGCATACTCTAAAATAATTATTGACGGGGCGTAGCTCAGGTGGCAGAGCGTCGGCTTTGGGAGCCGAAGGTCGGGGGTTCAAGTCCCCCCGCCCCGATATAGATATTTTTACAAATGAGGGTCCTTATCCTTGTCTTTGCTTTAGTTCTGTGCTCCTGTGCACCCCTATCCGAGTCCATACACAGGGCCCTTCTTCCTCCAGAAGAGGAGATAAAGATCGGAAAGAGCTACATTCCCTACGCTATAGCGGAGAACGAGGGTCTATACCCTGACCCTGAGGTCCAGGACTATGTCAGGTCCCTCGGTGAGGAACTTGTGAAGCTGGCCCCGAGGAAGCTACCCTACAGGTTCTACGTGGTAAACTCTTCCGTTCAGAACGCTTTCGCCCTTCCGGGAGGGCCCGTCTTCGTGACCAGGGGTCTGATCCTCATGCTGGATAACGAGAGCGAGCTTGTCAGCGTCCTCGGGCACGAACTCGGACACACCAACAGAAAGCACCACGTAAGGTATTTAGAGAAGGTCCTCGGCCTTTCCCTATTGGTCAGAATAACG
>JAJRQX010000096.1 GCA_024280065.1 Aquificota bacterium | reverse complement strand
TCGTGGCCCACTCCTTTTTGCTGCTGTCCTCCGCTGTGTGGGGATTGCCTTCTATCCTCATCATGCATACTCTCTACCGTAGATCTCTCTGACCTTCTCCCTCGCCCACTCTATGGTCTCAAGGATCTCCTCCACCGACTCTGGGTCGGGTACGTTGACCTCGGATAGGGTCTTCTCCACTATGTCTACGATGTCAAGGAAACCTATCTTCTCCTCAAGGAATAGCTTCACCGCCTCCTCATCCGCCCCGACGAGAACCGGTATGTAAGCTCCTCCCATCTCCCCGGCCCATCTGGCGAGGTATATGGACCTGAACTTCTCAGTATCAACAGGTTCAAACTCAACGGGTGAGAGGGACACAGGGTCGGACCTTCCGAAAGGGGAGTCCTTCCTCTCTGGGTAGAATAGGGCGTGCATTATGGGTATCCTCATGTCCGTCCTTGAAGCATGCATTATGTAGGTCCCGTCCTTGAGCTCAACTATGCCGTGGACCACGCTCTGGGGGTGGATCACCACCTTGACGGTGTCAAGGTCAAGGTCAAAAAGGTTCACAGCCTCAAGCATCTCAAAGCCCTTGTTCATGAGAGTGGCCGAGTCCACCGTTATCTTTGACCCCATGTTCCATCTTGGGTGATTTAGGGCCTGATCCTTTGTGGCCCTCTTCATCTCCTCAATGGTCCAGTCCTTGAATGGCCCACCTGATGCGGTCAGGTAGACAAACCTGATCTCATCCCTGCTGACCTTACTTAGTATCTGGAAAAGGGCGTTGTGCTCGCTGTCCACAGGGATTATTCTGTCCCTTGACCTCCTCACTAAATCCCCCAGGCAGATGAGGGATTCCTTGTTTGAAGCCAAGAGGACCTTACCCTCTTTGAGGGTCATGTAAGCTGGTTTTATACCGTTCACGCCTGAGACAGCGTTCATAACCCTGTCCGCCATACGGATGGCCTCTTTAAGTCCCTCATCTCCGTTGACATACTCCGTCCCCTTAGGGAGGGACGACAGCCAGTCCTTTGTGGGTTCCTCGTAGCTCACCACCACCTTCGGTCTGAACCTGAACGCCTGACTGAGAAGCTTGTCAGAAGCCCTCCTTGCGACGAGGGCTACCACCTCTATTTCATCGGGAAACCGCTCGGTGACTTCAAGGGTCTGACTCCCAACAGACCCGGTGGAACCCAGGACGGCTAACCTGAGCATGACTGTTATATTTTATTTCCTATGGTCCTGGGTTGCCTGCTTATGTTCATAGCCGGGTTCGCACTCGGCTTTCTGACCGCCTTTGCCTTGATCGTGGGCGTTGCCCTCATACCTGTTGCCATACTGATAGGTCTGGGTGTCCTCCTGTGGGCTTACTTGAGGTCAAAGGGGAACAAGGAGCGATACCAGAGTTCACAGGAACCTTAAAAGGAGACCCATAAGGGTCCCGGGGAAGAGACCCAGGGCCACAGTACCCACACACGTCACCACTAACGTGAGGGACTCTCCTGCCGACACCCTGACACCCCCGAAACCTCTCTCCCTCTCGTAGAGGAACATGTATACGATCACCTTTATGTAGTAACCAGCAGCTATCAGGCTCGCCAGGGCGAACAGGATAGCCAACAACATCTCACCACTCCTGACCAGACCCATGAATATGCCCAGCTTACCTACAAAGACCGCCATGGGAGGTATGCCTATGAGGGCAAACATAAACAGGGCGAGGAGTGAGGAGAGAACCGGGTGATCCCTGAAGAGTCCTTTGAAGTCCTCAAAGTGGTGGGTCCACCCCTCTTTCTTCTCAAGGACAGAGAGAACAGTAAACGCCCCCAGAGTAGCTAAGGCATAAACCACCACGTAGAAGAGGAGGGCGGAAAGCAGGATTCTGTCAACGGAAGTGAGTGCCACGGTAAAGTAACCCGCGTGTGCTACTGATGAGTAGGCGAGAAGCCTTTTGACACTCCTCTGAGCGTAAGCCATGAAGCTACCATAGAACATAGACGCTATCGCTATTACACCCATGATCAGCTTCCAGGAGGGGAGAGTGGAGAACAGGTATATGGTCAGCTTCACGAAGAGGAAGTAAAACCCTATCTTCGGAACGGTAGCCAAGAAAGAAGTCGTCGGCGTCGGAGCACCCTCGTAGGCGTCCGGGGTCCAGAAGTGGAAGGGAACAGCGGACACTTTAAGGGCGAGGGCCGATATCAGGAACAGAACCCCCAAGGCAAAGATCGGGTCCCCCGTGTTCTCAGGGGACAGGGTTATGCTCCCCGAGGCACCGTATACGAGGGCCGACCCCAAAACGAACATGGAAGTCCCCGCTGTCCCTATGACCAAGTATTTGAAGGCCCCCTCCTTGGACATATACTCCTTTCTGAAGAGCCCGACCAAGATGTACATGGTTATTGAGGCGAGCTCTATACCCACGAAGATTATCGCCAGGTTTTCCGAGGACAGCATGACCATGAACCCGAGAAGGGCTATGAGGTATAGGTAGGGAAGCTCACCGTAGGGAGAACCTTTACGGGAGAAGTAGTCGTAGGAGGAAAGGAGCACAAAACCCGTCACCGCGATCATGAGAAACTTAGCGATCAGATTGAACCCGTCCACCGAGAACCCGTCAAAGAGGGTCCTTGCAGGAAAGTTCACGAAGAAAACCGAGATGGCGGATGCCGCCAGGACAAGAAAGGACAGCACGGTTAGGGCCTTGTGATAGCGCTCCCTCAGGAAGAGCTCCAAGGTAAACACCAGAAGGATGCCGAGCGACAGGACGATCTCAGGGACAAGGGCGTTCCAGTTCATACCTCAGCCCCCAGGACCATCTTGGCTGTGTGGGAGAATATCTTAACAAAGGGTGATGGGTAAAGACCCATAAGGAAGGCTACGGCAAGTATAGCCACAAAGG
>JAJRQX010000095.1 GCA_024280065.1 Aquificota bacterium | reverse complement strand
TCAGTTTTAAATAACAGCCTTATGCCCAGGTCGGAGTTGCATTCTAGAAAGGGCTTTCTCAAAATATACCTGTTTACCATGTACTTTACCGGCCTCAGCCTTTTACCCACCTTTCGTTCACCTCACTCTCCGCTTCAACAGGTACCTGTTTCAGGACTATGTGTCCCGCCTGAACCATAGCACTTTCCAGAGACCTCCTGACCTCCTCCGCCACCTCCCTGTCACACTCAACCACTATCTCGTCGTGAACCAGATTAACTATGTTGGCTTTTAGACCCTTCTTTTTAAGGTCAACACCGAACATCAGAACAGCCAGCTTGAGCAAGTCCGCTCCCGTTCCCTGTATGGGGTAGTTCACCGCGTCCGTAAAGGTGGTTGCCCTGTAGGGTCTTCCGAAGAGGGTTGAGCCTTTGACCTCCTCCTTTTCTCTCAGTTCCCTCTTCACCCTGTCGTGCCACTCCTTGAAGTGGTGGAAAAACTTAAAGAACTTCTTTCTGAAGGTGTCGGCCGAGTCCACGTCCAGGTCAACCCCGTAACTGCTTTTAGCATACTCGGAGAGACCCCTTGCGGATATGCCGTAGATGAGGCCGAAGTTCATGGCCTTCGCTATCTGCCTCTCCTCTTTGGTCACCTCCTCTTCATCCTTCTCAAGGACCAAAGAGGCTGTGTACCTGTGCATATCCTTACCTTCCTTAAAGGCCCTTATCATGTTGGGATCACCTACATACTCCGCGGCTATCCTTAACTCTATCTGAGAGAAGTCCGCTATGACGAAGACCTTACCCTCCTCCGCCCTGAAGAGGCTCCTCATGTCCCTCGGTATGTTCTGGACGTTGGGGTTTGAGCTTGACATCCTCCCGGTCACCGCACCTATCTGTTTGAACTCGGGGTAAACCCTCCCGTCCCTTACACAGCTGCTTATCTCTTTTAGCTTATCAACACTCTTCTTTAACCTCCTTATCTCCAGTATGTCCCTTACCTCCTTGACGTGGGTGAACTCAGCAAGGGTCTTGTCGTCCGTGGATATGTTCCCCTTCTGGGTCTCGGGGAGGTTCAGGCCCAGCTTATTCTTTAGAAGAGAACCTATCTGCTTGGGTGACATGGGATCAACCCTGTACCTTATGTAAAAGTCCATTATCATTCTCTGGAGCCTCTTTTCATACTCCCTGGAAAGTCTATCTATCTCCTCTACGTCCACGGGGAGCCCGTTCATCTCAAGTTTGGCTACTTCCTGAACGAAGGCCATCTCAACTATGGCGACCGGGTTCTTGAGACCGAAAACCCTTGCCGTCCTTGTCTTCAGGAGCTCATGGCCCCTGTCCGGCTCAGGAAGGGAGTTCAGTCTGTCCAGCATCCTGGTGAAGAGCTCTCTCACAACTAAGACGTCTGTCGCAGCATACTCTATCTGCTGGGGCGTCAGGACCGCCTGGGACCAGTCCGAGAGCTGGAGGGACTTGTCCAAGACCTTCCCTAAGATCACCTCCGAGACGTGACTCAAGGAGTGTTTTTCGAAACCGAGCAGGAAGCTCCCTATCATGGTGTCAAAAGTAGCGTACGGTTCCACACCCAGCCTGTAGAGGAACTTGAGGTCAAACTTGAGGTTGTGACCCACTATACCCTTGCGGGAGAGAAGCTCCTTAAGAGGTTCCACAGCGGAGGGAAGCTCAAATAGGTCTATGACGAAGACCTCCTCCTCGTTCCCTATCTGTATGAGCCTTATCCTGTCCGCGGTCGTTTCCGTGTCAAGGAAAACGTAAGGGGACTTCTCAAGCTTGGGGAGGACCCTTGTAAGCTCTCCCCTTTCGGTTATATACTCATACTTCATCTAATAATAATATCTCTGTCTCGGAAGGAACCTGCCTATAAGCATGTATCCCACGAGGAAACCGCCTATGTGGGCATACCAGGCTACTCCACCAAGGCCAACCATCGGGAGGGAGACTATACCGTTGACTATCTGGATCAGGAACCAGAGGCCTATGAAGATGAGGGCGGGTATCTCGACGAAGGTGATGAAGAAGAAGATGGGAACCAAAGCTAAGACCCTTGCATGGGGAAACATCCTCATGTAGGCTCCCAGGACACCACTGACCGCACCGCTCGCCCCAACCATGGGAACTGTCCCTCCTCCGAAGAGGAGGCTCACGAAGGTCTGGGCAAAGGCGGCACCGAGACCGCAGGTAAGGTAAAACATTATGTATCTGAACCTGCCGAGTTTATCCTCCACGTTGTCACCGAAGACCCAGAGAAACCACATGTTACCGATTATGTGGAACCAGCCTCCGTGTAGGAACATGTGGGTCAGGAGGGTGTAGGGTCTTTCAAGGATCTCAACCGGAACCAGACCGTATCTTCTTATGAAGACCTCAAATGCACTGACGGGACCCTCAAGGGTAAGTATTACCTTGTCCGAGAGCCTCCACTCGTGTAGCCAAATGAGAGAGCAGATCACTATTATGGACACATTCACAACAGGGAAGCTCCTTGAAGGGTTTATGTCCCTAATTGGTATCATCTTCCCTGCTCCTCAAGGCTCATATAATACTACAAACGGGAGGCAAGGAAATGACGGACCCTGAGAGACTAAAGAAGCTTGTTGAGAAGGCTAAGTTGGTTGATGAGAACGTTCAGATAAACTTCGTTATACTTGACTTAAAGCCCAAGTGGATGAAGTGCAGAAGAACAAAGAGGCTCGTCTTCCAGTTCCACAAGCTCGGGGATGCGGAGAACAAGACCGCATGCGGAAAGGAGCTTGAAGAGTACCAGATCCTTCCTGACAGACAGGAGAACCTGGTGATCACACAGGTGAACATGATGATAGGTGGTTTGGGACTTCTAGTTTTCTTTGACCTATGTCCGGACTGCTTCGGTTCGGTAAACAGATGCAAACCCCTTGAAGAATAAAATGGTGTATGATTATATTAGAATTTCCGAATGAAGAAAGGAGGTAAGGTTATGAGAAAGTTGGTGGTTCTGTTTGCCCTCCTTGGAGGAACGGCC
>JAJRQX010000094.1 GCA_024280065.1 Aquificota bacterium | reverse complement strand
GGTCCAACCACGGAGCCTATGACGTAGTGGGTGGTCTCCACGTTCGTGACCCAGTCCCTCAGGGCTTCGTTTATGGCGTCCTTCAGGGTCCTGCTCCCGCTTCTTACAACCCTTACCTCAGCTCCCAGGAGCTCCATCCTGAAGAGGTTGAGTCTCTGACGCTCCGCGTCCTCCTCCCCCATGTAAACCACACACTCAAGACCGAGCAGGGCGGACGCTGTGGCGGTCGCTACCCCGTGCTGTCCGGCTCCCGTCTCCGCTATGACTCTTCTCTTTCCCATCCTTTTGGCCAGGAGGCACTGACCGAGGGTGTTGTTTATCTTGTGGGCACCCGTGTGGAGAAGATCCTCCCTCTTCAGGTATATCCTCGCACCGCCAACGTACCTGGTCAGGTTTCCCGCAAAGTATAGGGGTGTTGGTCTCCCCGCATACTCCCTCAGGAGGACCTCAAGCTCCCTGTTGAACTCCGGGTCCTCCTTTATCCTCCTGTAGCTCTCCTCTAGCTCTTCAAGGGCGTGCATGAGGGTTTCGGGGACGAACCTGCCCCCAAACTCCCCGAAGTAGCCCTTCTCATCCGGAAGCATGGCTTAATTATAACCTCCCGCTTGCGATTATATTAAAAGGGTATGCTCACGGGGAGCCAGGGTCTCTTTCTGGAGCTTGTAAACGATATCCTGTATGTGGTGAGCCTGAAGGACCCGAGGGAACCCGGGACCGCCCGCCTGGAATACGTGAACTCCAAGGTGGAGGAGATAACGGGTTACAGGCCCGAAGACTTCATCAAAGACCCTACCCTCTGGATAAGGATCGTCCACCCTGACGATAAAACCCAGGTCCTGAAGACCGCCGAGGAACTCATAAAGCTGAAAGAGCCCAGGGTCAGGGTATACCGTGTCAAGACCAGGAGGGGGACTTACATATGGATGGAGGACAGGATAATACCCGTGACCGATGAGGGAAAGGTTATAGGGTTCGTCGGCGTTGCGAGGGATATAACGAGGAGGCAAGTACTTGAGGACCTGACGCTGATAGCCCTTGAGGGCGACATAGATGATCTGCTCCGGAAGGCTGTCCTGTGGGTAAAGGAGGTCCTCGGTGCGGATGTGGTGGTTATGTACGAGGTTCCGGAAGGTGGCAAAGAGGGTGTGCTCAGGGCGGGTGAGGGGATAAACAAGAGCTTACTAAACAGATACAGAATGCCCCTTGATGAGGGGACGGAGTTTTACTACACATTTACCGCTATGAAGCCCGTCATCGTAGAGGACGTCTCAAAGGAGAAGAGATTCAGACTTTCTTCGGATACCTTTCTCCTCGGTCTCAGGAGCGGTATATGTGTCCCGATAAGGGGTAAGGGGAGACCCTTAGGGACCTTCTGTGTTTACTACAGGAGAAGTGTGAAGTTTCCTAAGGAGGACGTGGACTTTGTAAGCTCGGTCGCGAACGTGATAGGACTCGCCTTACACAGGGAAAGGTTTGAGAGAGACCTTGAAAAGATCAGCAGCCTGTACAGAACCCTTTCGGTCATAGGGGAGATAATACTTAAGGAGAGGGACAGAGACAAACTCCTCAGGGAGATATGCACAGCCTGTGTGTCCTTAGGAGGCTTCAAGGCCTCCTGGGTCGGCATCTTTGAAAACTCAGAGCTCAGGATAATATCCTCATGCGGAGAGGTAGAGGACTTCCTCTCAAGGATAAAAAGGCCGGTTCTGTCCAGGATAAGGAAGGGTGTGGGCTTGTGCGGTAAGGCCTACACCACGGGTGAGATGGTGATAAACAACAACACGAAGGAGGTGAGACCAGAAAGGCTGAGGGAGGAGATGATCAGGAAGGGCTACATGTCCTCGGCGACCGTCCCCGTGAAGCTCAGAGGTAAGGTGGTCGGTGTGTTCAACCTGTACGCGGACAGGGAGAACTTCTTTGACGAGGAGGTAAGTAAGCTCGTTAAGGAGATCGGTGAGGAGGTGTCCTTCGCCCTTGAGTTTCTGGAGAAGGAAGAGGAACTTAACAAACTCTATCTTGCGGTGGAGCAGAGCTCGGACTGGGTGATCATAACGGACAGGGAAGGCAACATAAGGTTCGCAAACAGAGCGGTTGAGGAGATAACGGGCTACACCGCTAAGGAGCTCCTGGGCAAAAGGCCGAGTGTATTCAAATCAGGAAAGCACAGGGAAGTATTCTACAAACAGCTCTGGGAGACGATACTCTCCGGAAGGACCTTCAGGGCCGTGTTCATAAACAGGAGGAAGGACGGGAGCCTCTTTTACCTTGACCAGACCATAACCCCCATAAAGGGCAGGGATGGGAAGATCATAGGTTTTGTCGCCACGGGTAAGGACATAACACAGGAAAGGGAGCTTGAGGAGAGGATAAGATACCTCGCCCTCTACGACCCCCTAACGGATCTTCCGAACAGAACCCACTTCATAGAGAGGCTCAGGTTCTCCCTCGTGAGGTCAAAGGTAATGAACAGGACCCTCGCGGTTCTTCTCCTTGACTTAGACAGGTTCAAATACATAAACGACACCTTCGGCTACCAGGCGGGTGACAGCCTCCTTAAGGGGACGGCGGAGAGGCTCAGGAAGGCCTTAAGGGAAGGTGATACGGTGGCGAGGATAGGGTCGGACGAGTTCGGGATAATACTTTACGACCTCGCGAAGAAGGAGGACATAGTTAAAGTGATAAACAAGATATTCACCAAGATGGAGATGCCCTTTAAGGTGGAAGGTCAGGAGATAAAGCTAACGGTAAGCCTGGGTGTCTCTGTCTTTCCGGACGACGGCGATGAGGCGGAAGACCTCGTCAAAAAGGCGGAGATAGCCTTGGCCCACTCAAAGGAGATCTCCGCAAACAGCTACCAGTTCTTCAGGGAGGAGATGAACGCCAGGATAGCGGAGTTCCTGCTCATGGAGAGGCACTTAGCCAAGGCCCTCAACAGAAAGGAATTCCTGATCCTGTACCAGCCCTGGTTCAGGCTCTCGGACATGAAGCTCTTCGGCGTGGAAGCCCTCCTAAGATGGAACAGCGAGGACATGGGTGTGGTTTCACCCTCCAAGTTCGTCCCTGTCCTTGAGGAGACGGGTCTTATACTGAAGGTGGGAGAGTGGGTCCTCCAAAAGGCCTGCTCTTTTGCCAAGAGGTGGGGTATCCCCGTATCTGTAAACGTATCACCGGTCCAGTTCAGAGACGAGAAGTTTCCTGAGAAGGTTGATAGGGTCCTGAGCAGGTATAAGTTAAGCGGTGATCTTCTCATACTTGAGATAACGGAGAACACCATAATGGAGAACGTGGACCTCGCAAACCGGTCTCTCAGGAAGCTTAAGGACCTGGGAATAAAGGTCGCCCTGGACGACTTCGGGACGGGATACTCCTCCTTAGCCTACCTCAGGAAACTACCCGTTGACTTTCTGAAGATAGACGTCTCCTTCGTAAACGACATAGACAGTGACCCGGAGGATAGGGTGATAACCCAGGTGATAATCCAGCTCGCAAAGACCCTCGGTCTGAAGGCCGTGGCTGAGGGCATAGAAAACGAGAAGCAGCTGGCTATACTCAGAGATCTCGGCTGTGATCTCGGTCAGGGATACCACCTCTGCAGACCCCACGAGGAGAAGGACCTCAGGGAGCTCCTGAAGGTATAATCTATTAGCATGAAACCCTACGAACCCAGAAAGGTTGAGGAGAAGTGGCAGAGAGTCTGGGAGGAGAGGGGACTCTTCAAAACGAAAGGAAAAGGGAAAAAAGTTTACGTCCTTGAGATGTTCCCGTACCCATCCGGAAGGATACACATGGGCCACGTTAGGAACTACACCATAGGGGACGCCGTAGCCCGCTTTTTAAGGATGAGGGGATACGACGTCCTTCACCCAATGGGCTGGGACGCCTTTGGTCTTCCCGCGGAGAACGCCGCCATAAAGCACGGGGTCCATCCAGCCAAGTGGACCGAGGAGAACATAAACCAGATGAGAAAACAGCTCAGGATGATGGGCTTCTCCTACGACTGGGATAGGGAGATAGCGACCTCCTATCCCGAATACTATCGCTGGAACCAGTGGATATTCCTGAAGATGTATGAAAAAGGTATAGCCTACAGGAGGAAAGCCCTCGTTAACTGGTGCCCCCATGACGAGACGGTTCTTGCAAACGAGCAGGTTATAGACGGGAAGTGCTGGAGGTGCGGGACATCTGTGGTTCAGAAGGAAGTTACCTCCTGGTTCCTGAGGATAACGGATTACGCGGACCGCCTCCTTGAGGACCTGAAGGACCTTGAAGGGAAGTGGCCCGAGAGGGTCATAACCCAGCAGAGGAACTGGATAGGGAGGTCCGAAGGAGCCATTATAAGGTTCCCTGTAGGGGACACCAGCATAGAGGTATTTACGACGAGACCCGACACTATCTTCGGTGCAACCTTTATGGTCTTGGCTCCTGAGCATCCCCTAACTGAAGAGCTGGCCGTAAAGGGCGGAAAGCTCAAGGAGTTCCAGGAGTTCCTCAAGAGGGTGAGGAGAAGATCAACGAGGGAAAGGGCGATAAAGGAGGAGAAGGAGGGAGTCTTCCTTGGTGTGTATGCGAAGAACCCTGCAAGCGGCAGGGAGATCCCGGTCTGGACCGCCGACTACGTCCTGTACGAGTACGGGACCGGTGCGATAATGGCTGTCCCCGCCCATGACCAGAGGGACTGGGAGTTCGCAAAGCGATACGGTCTTGAGATCATACCCGTGGTCCTTCCCGAGGAAGGGGATTGGGACTTCAGTAAGGGTGCCTACGAGGGGAAGGGAAGACTCATCAACTCGGGGAACTTTGACGGCATGGATTCGGAGAGAGCCAAGAAGGAGATAACAGAATGGCTAAAAGAGAAAGGCTACGGAGATTTTAAGGTCTCCTACAGGCTGAGGGACTGGAACATATCACGCCAGAGGTACTGGGGTACACCTATACCTATAGTTTACTGTGAGAGGTGCGGGACCGTCCCGGTCCCCGAGGACCAACTTCCTATAAAACTGCCTACTGACGTTGAGTTCACAGGGAAGGGAAACCCCCTGGCCACCTCTGAGGAATTCGTCAGGACAAGCTGTCCCAAATGCGGCGGTCCCGCAAGGAGGGAAACGGACACCATGGACACCTTCTTTGACTCCTCCTGGTATTTCCTCAGGTTCTGCGACCCTAAGAACGGCAGAAAACCCTTTTCCGAAGAGGAAGCAGAAAGGTGGATGCCCGTTGACATATACATAGGCGGTATAGAGCATGCGGTCCTGCACCTCCTTTACGCCCGGTTCTTCCAGAAGTTCCTTAAAGACATAGGCCTCGTTAAGAACAAAGAGCCCTTCTCAAGACTCATAACCCAGGGTATGGTCCTGAAGAGATGGGTGAGCGTCGGAAAGCTCCTTGAGTTCCTCGGTCTTTCTGAAGAGGATGATGTAGAGGATCTTATAAAGAAGATGAAGGAGGTAGCCTGATATGGCGATGTC
>JAJRQX010000093.1 GCA_024280065.1 Aquificota bacterium | reverse complement strand
TTGCCGGCGGGGTTGAGGTCACACTTGAACTCAACTATCTGTCCCTCTTGGACCTTTATGGAGAGAAAGTATCTGTTCACAAACAGCTCTAAGATCCCCGTTCTCCCCTGGAGGAGGCTTGAGACTACGTCGCTAAGACCCCTGGAGTCTCCTATGTAGCCGTAGAACATCTTCCGTCTATCCTACCATCCTGCGGAACTTCTCAAGCAGTTCTTCCATTATAAGGTCAAAGGTCTCTTCAACCCCCTTCCCCTGAACCGCCACAGCCTCTGTCGTCTTCTTGCCGGGTATGTAGACTTCCCTCTTCAGGATCTCCAAGGGCAGGGCATCCGGAAGGTCCCTCTTGTTGTACTGTATAACTATCGGTGTTCCCTCCAAGTCCTTGCCGTAGAGTCTGAGGTCCTCCTCAAGGACCCTTATGAACTCCTTGTTCTCGGAAAGCCTCCTTTCAGATGAGTCCACTACGAACACGACCCCATCCGCTCCCCTCATAACCATCTTCCTTATGTCCCTGTAGATATCCTGGCCCGGTACCGTGTATATGGAAAAGGTCAGGGTAAAACCGTCCATATTCACCTTCCTCGTTATAAAGTCAAAGACCAGGGTCCTCTCCTCCTTGGTGTCAAAGCTGAGGACTTCAAGACCGCTGTTCTTTGCGAGTTGTTCTATGTTCGTGGTCTTGCCCGAAAGGGCTATACCGTGGTAAACAACCTTAAACCTCACTATCCCTTTGGAGGAGTCTATGAGCATAACTTCTCCCTCCTTTTATCTTTAATCTATTCCAGCTTAGACACCAAACGCACACGGGTGTATAAGCCACGTATTCCATACCGCAGGCCTCGCAGGCCCAGAGTTTTATGAACCCCCGTATCTCCCTGCATGACTCCCTGTCTGTAAAAAACTTTATCGGCGTGGAGACCTTATCTTTTAGACCCTCAAGTCTCTCCACCATGCCCATGTCCGCGTAGATGAGGGCCAAAAGGTCAGGGTCAAAAGAGTCCGTTCTCTCCTTGACGGTATCAAGTATCCTGGGAGACAGAGACTTTTTTTCCCAGAGGAGTGCTAAAAGCTCGCTTCCTATACCCTGATCCAGTGCTTTCTGAAAGACCTTAGCCCCTTTTTCCTCCTCTGAAACCGAGATAGTGAGTGCCAAGGAGCTCAGCGTCTTGGGGAGCCTCTCCACCTCTTCAAGGGCCTTCTCCCCGAAAGCTTCAGCCAGCATGGACGCGAGGACCTTTTCCTCCTCCCCTCTCATGGGAGGTTCTGTTTCTTTCACGATCTCCCTCTGGAGATCCACAGCCTTCTGGTGATCGCCTTCTATGAAGTATATGCTCCTCAGCATCCTCCTCGCCCTGAGGTTGTTCCAGTTCTTTCCTAGAGCCTTCTCCAGGAGCTCTTTGGCTTCTCCAAAGTCCTTACGGAAGAGTTCCTCGGCCATATAGGTCTCCGCCACGCCCTCCTTAAACTTGGTGGGGTCCAGACCAGGGTCCTTTCCCTGCTCCCTTCTTGAAAGGATGTAAAGGGGGACCATATCTTCCGAGCTCATGAGACCCTTAAGCAAACCTTCTGCTCTCTTTGGATATCCCATCCAAAGATAGGTTAGGGCCTTCCGAACTTTATCTCTGTAGCGTTTCAGTGAGAAGTATCTCAGCTCCGATCCCAGATAGGCCAGGACGAACCCTACACAGAAGCTAACTATGACGGTGAGGAAGAGAGGCATGCTCACCGAATACCATAGGAAGGATACCCTTACCTCCTCCATGTTGTAGTAGGCGAAGACGAGGGCTACTACGAGGAGGGCTACGAAGAGAAACACCTTTAAGACCGTCATACCCTCACCCTCTCAGCCTCCGACCATATCCATTCTATACCGTAGTATTCCCTCCACTCAGGTGTGAATATGTGGACTATTACATCAAGCATGTCTATGAGTATCCAACCGCCGAACTCCATGCCCTCAACGTGGTCCACGTCCATTCCCGCATTTTCAGCCTCCTCAAGGAGGTGGTCCGCAAGGGCCCTCGCGTGGACGGGAGAGTTTGCTGTAGCTATGACAAAGAAGTCCGCTATGTTGGTTAACCTGGAGACGTTAAGGATAACTATGTCCTGGGCTTTCTTATCCTCCAGCTTTTCTTTTATGAACCTCAGCTTTTCCATCCCTTCTCTCTCAGGAGTCTCTGGAGTTCCTTAAAGTAAACGGTCTCCCCGTAGACTTCCTTATACTTACCCAGGATCTCTTTCGCCTCCCTCAGCGCCTCCTCTTTTATCCTGTCCCACCTCTTAAGCTCGTTCTTCAAGAACTCTATTCGTCTCTTCACCGCCTCTCTTTCTCCGGGTTTTACATCTTTAAGGCTCTCCCTAGCTTTTCTGATCAGGTCCCTTATCGTATCCTTGGCCCTCTCGGCCTGGATGTCGGTGTTTATGAGAGCTCTTATGTATCTGAAGGCAACTTCCTCTTCTGGTATGTACTGGGAGAAGTTTATCAGAAGCTCTCTGTATCTGAGGGCGGCCGAGTAGGGGTAGCCGTATTCCTCGTAGAACCTGGCTATTAGGTATTCGTGCTTGGCTATCTTGGTGTAGGCCTTCTCTATGAGCTCCTGGACCTTGTGTGCGAATTCGCTCTTTGGGAACCTGGCGAGGAACTCCTTCGCCTTATCTATCGCCTTCCAGGTGTATTCCTGGTCCCTGTATGGGTCCGGGGAGACCTTTATGTAGCTGTCTATGAGCATGTAGTAAGCCTCTTCAGTCCTGTGGAGCTTGGGGTAGTGGAATATGTAATCTTCAAGGGCGACGATCGCGTTCACGTAGTCCTTGTCAAGATAGTAGCTCTTTCCCATCAGGAAGCGGGCGTTCTCTATCTGCTGGGGTGTCAGATAGTCCATGAACCTGAGGGCTTCCCTAAACTTACGGGCTGCGTCCCCATATTCCCCGTTCCTGTATTCCGCCATAGCTTCTGCATAGTTCTCCTTAGCCTTTCTCGCCCTCTTTTCCTCAGTTATCTTGGCACAGCTCACAAGGAACAGGAGGGTAAGGATAATGTAAACAGGTCTCATCCCCTTCATCCCGCGAAGAACATCTCATAGTAGTCAAGTGGGACGTCGCACTCTTCCTTGACTGAAACCCAGTTCTTCAGGTTTTTGCTTTCAAGGAGCTTCTCAACCTTGTCCTTTAGGTATGGGTTCACCCTCAGCTCCAGATACCTTCCCTTGAAGTAGCCAAGCTCTTTCTCTATCTCGTAAAGGACCAGGTCCGGACTCTTTATGTAACCCTTACCCTTACAGTAAGGACAGTCCGTTGATAGGATCCTGGTTACGCTCGGTGTCTCTTTCCTTCTGGTCATCTCAAGTAATCCTAAGTGAGTTATGTCGTATATGTGGACCCTTGAACCCTCATCTGCAAAAAGCTCCCTCATCCTCTTCACCAGTATGTCCCTGCTCTTTCTGTCCTTCATGTCTATGAAGTCTATTATCACTATACCCCCTATGTCCCTGAGTTTCACCTGCTTAGCTATCTCCTCCGCGGCTTCCAGATTGGTCCTGAGAGCGTTCTCCTCAAGGGACTCCCCGCACCCAGCACCGCTGTTCACGTCTATGACGGTCATGGCTTCCGTCTCTTCTATGACTATGTAGCCTCCTCCCTTCAGCCATACGTATTTGGCGAACAGTTTGGTTAGGAGCCTATCTATGTTGTATCTCTTAAAGAAGACGCTCATGTTTTTAACATATCTCACCCTCTCCACTAACTGGGGGAACTCTTCCTCAAGGAAGGCGAGGAGGTCCGTCCATAGGTCCCTGTCGTCTATGACTATCTCCTCTATGTCCTGCCAGTGGTCCCTTATGGTCTGCATGAAGAGGGGAACCTCCTCGTAGACCATTCCCGTCTTCATCCTGGAAGCCCT
>JAJRQX010000092.1 GCA_024280065.1 Aquificota bacterium | reverse complement strand
TTTAAGAACGTAAACGAGGTGATATTAAGAGAGAAGGTGATCTTCGGAGGTGAGGAGAGCGGAGGCTACGGTTTCCCCGAGTTTCTCCCGGAGAGGGACGGGATTTTCTCAGCCCTCAAGATCCTTGAGATGATAATGCTCATGGATATGCCTCTTTCCGAGCTCGTAAACCACCTGTTCAGAACTTACGGGGAGGCACACTACAGGAGGGTAGACCTTCCAGCGGACGACAGGATCAAGGAAAGGCTAAGGGATATCATGAATAACCCGCCTGAGAGGGTCGGGGGCAGGGCTGTGGACAAGGTTATAACTGTGGACGGCCTTAAGGTGGTCTTCGGAGATGAGAGCTGGGTTCTCCTAAGGACCTCCGGAACGGAGCCCCTTATCAGGATCTACGCAGAAGGTCCTTCTCCCGAGTATGCGGATGATCTCATCAGGGCAGGTCAGGACCTTGTAAGGGTATAATGTTCTCCTCCCAGGAGGTGGTAAGGTGGCCAAAGTGGTGGTCACTAAGATGACATTTGAACCCGTTTACACCCAGCAGGCGGAGATAGTGGAGAGGAAAGGTGTAGGCCACCCTGATACTATCTGCGATTCCCTCGCGGAGGAGTTATCCGTTGAGCTCAGCAGGATCTACATTGAGGAGTTCGGAGCGATAATGCACCACAACGTTGATAAGGCCCTGCTCGTGGGAGGTGTTGCTGAGCCTATATTCGGCGGTGGTGAGGTGAAGGTCCCGATAGAGATATACCTGGTTGGAAGGGCGGTAGATGAGGTGAACGGTAAGAGGCTACCCGTTGAGGACATAGCCGTGGACGTGGCTAAGAGGTGGATAGGCGATAACATAAGGAACCTTGACCCCGAAAAGCACGTTGTCATAAAGCCCAGGATAAAACCCGGGAGCAGGGACCTGATAGACCTATTTATGAGGTTTCAGAGGAGGAGGGAGGTCCCGCTGGCTAACGACACCTCCTTCGGTGTTGGGTTCGCACCCCTCGATGACCTTGAAAGGGTTGTTTTGGAGACGGAGAGGTTTCTCAACTCGTCCGAGGTGAAGGAGAACCATCCGGAGATAGGAGAGGATGTAAAGGTCATGGGTGTCAGGGTAGGTAACAAGATAAGGATAACGGTAGCCTGTGCCTTCGTTAGTAAGTATGTTAGTAATCTAAGGGACTACCTGGATAAGAAAGAGGCTGTCCGTGAGAGGGTGATGGACCTGGTCTCCCGGCTTACCGATAAGGAGGTGGAGGTCTTCGTCAACACCGCGGACGATCCTGATTCTGGAAGCGTTTACATAACCGTCACGGGAACTTCCGCTGAACAGGGAGACGACGGACAGGTTGGTAGGGGCAACAGGGTGAACGGCCTTATAACACCTTACAGACCTATGAGCCTTGAAGCTGCCGCAGGAAAGAACCCGGTATCTCACATAGGTAAGATATACAACGTTGTGGCTAATATAATAGCGGACAGGGTCGTCAGGGAAATAGAGGAGGTGGAGGAGGCTTACTGCTACATGGTATCCCAGATAGGGAGGCCCATAAACGAACCTCAGGTCTGCGATGTGAAGGTGAGGACCTCTGTGGACTTAAAGGGTATAGAGGAGGAGGTGAGGAAGATCGCGGAAGAAGAGCTTTCAGCCATGCCAGAGACCTGGAAGAGGTTTCTATCAAGAGAGTTTTCGGTAGCTTGAAGCTTCACTCCTTGACACCCTTCACATAACGCTGTTATATTTTTTAACGCCTTTCCGGAGGGGAGCATGGAAGGTTACGGAGCCCTCCTGATCTTCACAGGTGTGGCTGTGCTGGTGGGTCTCGCCCACGCGGTTATGAACGATATGCTCGGAACAAAAAAGAAAGACCCCATGGAGGACTACCCCTACGAATGCGGTGTTCCCCTGTACGACCCCGAGGCGAGGGGAACCTTCAAACAGGGATATTACCTTCTGGGCCTTCTGATAATCCTCTTTGACATAGAGGCTGCCTTCCTGTTCCCATGGGCAGTGGTCTTCAGAGAGATAGGTCTGTTCGGACTCATAGAAGCGGTCCTCTTTATATTTATACTTACTTTGGGATTTGCCTACGCATGGGCTAAAGGAGCCCTGAAGTGGCAGGTCTGAGGAGGTGAAAGCTATGGCTCTCATAAATTCTAACGGCTTCGTGACAACAACGGTGGACGAGCTTCTGAGGTGGGGAAGGAGGAACGCTCTGTGGCCGGTTACCATAGGGCTCGCCTGCTGTGCTATAGAGATGATGCACACCGCAGCCTCCCGTTTTGACCTTGACAGGCTGGGTGTCATATTCAGGGCCTCTCCCCGTCAGGCGGACGTCCTCATCGTTGCAGGGACCGTTGTGAACAAGGTGGCTCCCATGTTAAAGCTCATATGGGACCAGATGCCCGATCCGAAGTGGTGTATCTCCATGGGCGGGTGTGCGAGTGCGGGGGGACCTTTCCCCACATACTCAACCCTTCAAGGAGTTGACAGAATAATCCCGGTGGACGTTTATGTCCCTGGATGCCCGCCCACACCCCAGGGGCTAATATACGGGATACTTCAGCTTCAGAAGAAGATAAAGGAAAAGGGTGTTACCAAGTATGACAGGGCCTTTGAGGAATTCAGGAGGGACATAGAGAGGGAAGGTCTGTTTGTTCCCCAGGAGATAAAGGTCTGAGGAGTCTTTGATGCCTTGGATAAACAGGGCGACGGTAGAGAGGGTAAAGCAAGAGTTCAAGGATGATGTGTCCGTCTCCTTCGGAGAACACGTAGTATCCCTTGAGGTTCCCAAGAGTAAACTCAGGGACCTGCTAAGGTACTTAAGGGACAAGGAAAGGTTTTTGCACTTTGTAGACCTCACCTGCATAGACTTTCCCGAGGACCCGAGGAGGTTTCAGGGTGTTTACATACTGTACAACCCGGATGAGAACGAGAGGGTGATGGTAAAGACCTGGGCTGAAGGAGGGAGACTCCCTACAGTCACGGACCTCTGGCCTGGTGCCAAGTGGGCTGAGAGGGAAGCATACGACATGTTCGGTGTTGAGTTTGAGGGGCATGAGAACCTGAGGCGTATGTTCATGTGGGAGGGGTATGAGCACTTTCCTCTGAGGAAGGACTTTCCCCTTGAGGGTATACCTGAGCAGGAGCTACCCTCACTCACGGAAGTTTTACAGGGCAGGACAGACCCTCCCTCCCACGACTATGAAGTCCTCCACACCAGAGTCCCTACACTTGA
>JAJRQX010000091.1 GCA_024280065.1 Aquificota bacterium | reverse complement strand
CTCACTGTGGGATTGCCCCTGTTTTACAGGAGACAGGGTGAGATCCTTGAGAGGACTGCCATTAAGGAGGCTCTGAGGGAAAAGTTAAAGGGTGAGATCCTCAGGATAGACAGGAGGTTGAGGTCCATAAGGATAAGGCTCTCCACCCTTCTGAAGGAGCTTGAAAAGATTGAGAAGACCGTCATACCGAGAGCGAAAGAGGAGCTGAATCTCGCCCTGAAAAGCTACAGGCTGAGGACCATAACATTGCTTGAGCTTTCGGACATCAGGAGAAGATACTACGATCTCCTGCTGACAAGGGCTCGGATACTCAGAGATATACACGTAGCCTATTCAGAGTTTGTTGCCGTAGGAGGTATGGAGAGATGATGGTGCTTCTGTTCCTTGTCTTTCTCCTTTCGGCCTACGGCGGTGAGAAGCACGACCACAGACATGAGGAACTCCTCAAAGAGATACATATGACGCAGGAGGCACTAAGGGAGCTTGGCATAAAGATCGCTCCGGTGAAGAAAGGTCCCGTGGGAAGGATCGTAAGGATACCCGCGGAGGTTCACGAGAACCCGCTCCTCAGCTTTTCAGTTTATAGCCCGGTCGAAGGCATAGTTAGAAGGATCTATGTAAAGGAAGGGGACTTCGTAAGGAAAGGAGACCCGATAGCGGAGATCTACTCTCCTGAGCTTGCGGACCTCATAGGTGAGCTCAGGATGGCAAGGGTCAGAATGGAGACAGCGAGGAAGATCTATGAGAGGGACAAACAGCTTTACGAGGAAAAGGTGATCCAGTATACGAGGTTCTACAACTCAATGATAGAGTATGAGAGGGCAAAGGGTGAGTACGAGGCACTCCTCAGCAAACTCAGGAGCTTCGGAGAGATAAAGGGATATCATCTGCTCCTGAGGTCTCCCGGAACAGGTTATGTGGTTGAGCAGAACGTTGTTCTCGGAGAGAGCGTGGGCCTTAACAGGGAGCTTTTCAAGATCCATTCTCATGATGTCCTCTGGGTTTATGGGTGGGCGGATGAAAGGTCCGCAAGGGAGATAAAGGAAGGTGTGAGTGCGAAGATAGTCCACGGAGAACTGAATCAGTCCTGCAGGGTAGACTTCATAGGCCACGAGGTTGACAGGAAGACAAGAAGGGTGAAGATAAGATGTGTTGCAAAGAATCCAAAGCACAGGCTCAAGCCCGGTATGTTCGTGAGGCTTGAGATAAGAACGGAAGACGGATTCGCAATAGTTATACCCAAGGGTGCGGTTCAGGAGATAGAGGGTAAAAAGGTAGCCTTCGTATGGAAGGGAGATCATTTTGAGCCCAGAGAGATCCACATAGAGAAAGAGATAGATGGCTACTACGTAGTTGAGGATGGACTCAAGGAGGGAGAGAAAATAGCTGTCTCTGGAACTGTCTTCTTAAAGACCAAGCTCGTTGGTGTTGAGGAGACGGGCCACACCCATTAAAAGGAGGTCTCGGGTATGTTCAGGATCGTTCTCAGGTTCAGGCTCCTGGTTCTGATAGCTCTCGTGGGCGTTATAGTTTATGGTGTATACAGCTTCAGGAAGCTACCTATAGATGCCTTCCCTGACCCTACTCCTGTCCAAGTGAACATATACACAGAGGCTCCCGGTCTATCCGCGGAGGAGGTGGAGACCCTGATAACCATACCCATAGAGTCGGTGATGAACGGTCTAAAGGACGTAGAACTGGTAAGGAGTGTATCCCTTCCGGGACTTTCTTACGTCTCCGTCTTCTTTAAGGACGGAACGGACATATACTTCGCGAGAAGACTGGTTATGGAGAAGCTCCCGGACGCAAGGGAAAGGATACCCGAAGGTTTCAACCCAGTCATGGGTCCCAACTCAACGGGCCTTGGAAACGCGCTCCTCTACGTCCTTCACGACACGAGCGGTAGGTTTACAAACGAGGAGCTTAAGTCCATCATCCAGCAGTGGATCGTCAGGCCCATAATAATGAGCGTAGGAGGTGTAGAGGAGATAGTCCAGTTCGGACCCGAGCTCGCATATCTCATAATCCCTGAGCCGGACAAATTCATAGCTTACGGGATAACCCTTGAAGACCTCATAAAGGCCCTTAAGGAGAACAACGTCCTTGTTGGAGGCGGGTTCTTCCAGTCCGCGGAAGGAGACTTAGTGGTCAGAGGTCTCGGTAGGGTTTACTCCCCTGAAGACATACTCAGGATACCTGTCAGGGTGGACGAGGAAAGGGGGATAAGTGTCCATGTGAGAGATGTAGCGAGAGTGGTGAGAGGCGAGGTCCCCAACAGGAGAGGGGCGTTCACCATGGACGGGAGGGAGGTTCAGGGGAACGTGGTCGTGAAGAGGATATACGAGAACACGAAGGAGGTGGTGGATAAGGTAAAGGAGAAGCTTAAGGAGATCCAAGATATACTTCCTGAGGGCGTTAAGATAGAGCACCTTTATGACCAGGCCTACCTCACGGAAAAGGCGGTCGCCACCATCCAGAAGGCCCTACTTAGTGGTATGGTCCTCGTCGCTTTGGTAACCACCTTCCTCATGGGGAATCTCAGGGCTTCCCTTATAGTCATATCCTCACTACCCATAACTTTGCTTACCGCCTTCATAGTCATGAAGAACACGGGGATGAGCGGGAACCTGATGACTTTAGGAGGCCTCGCCATAGGTATAGGTATGTTCGTAGACTCATCGGTGGTCATAGTTGAGAACATATACAGACATCTGAGCGAGAAGAGAGAAGGGCTTAAGTTCTCCATAATCCTTGACTCGGTCAGGGAAGTCTGGAAGCCCGTATTTTTTGCGGTTCTCATAATAGTTATTGTTTTCTCTCCCATATTCGTCTTTGAGTCCATAGAGGGTAAGTACTTTAAGCCCCTGGCCCTTACGCTGATAATAGCCCTTATATCATCCATGATAATCGCCTTCACCTTCATACCGGTTCTAACCTATTACTTCCTGAAGCCTGGAAAGACTACATACAGCTGGGTGATGCGGGTGATACACAGGTTCTACTCAAGGGTCCTTGACCTCAGCTTCAAGGTGAGGACACCGCTCTTTGCTGGTGTGGTGGTAGTCTTCGCGGGGAGCCTGTTTCTGCTCACGAGGATAGGGACCGAGTTCGCTCCCGAGCTTGAGGAGGGTTCAGTTATAGTGAAGGCCTTCCTTGACCCTAACGTTTCCATAGAGGAGGCCAAGAGGGTCGCTATGGCGATAGAGAAGGAGGCCCTGAAGTTCCCTGAAGTGATCAGAACATTCTCAACGGTGGGAAGGGCGGAGAAGGGTGAAGTAGTTGACGTCAACTACATAGAGACCTGGATAATACTGAAGCCTCAGGAGGAGTGGGAGACTTTCAGAACGAGGGAAGAGTTCAACCGGATGCTGAGGGAGAGACTCGCCTGGCTTCCCGCTTCCATAGGCTTCACCCAGCCTATAAAGATGAGGATAGACGAGCTGCTCTCAGGAGTAAGGGCTGATATAGCCATAAAGATCTTCGGGCAGGATCCGGAAGTCCTGAACGAGCTCGCGGACAGAGTTAAGGAGATAACGGAACAGGTCCCCGGTGCTGTGGATGTCCAGAAGGAGATACAGGCGGGAAGACTTCAGCTTAGGGTTTACCCCAAGTGGGAGACCCTTGAGAGATACGGGATAACCGCGGAGGAGGTCCTCAACGTCATAAAGTATGCCTTAGGAGGAGCCGAAGTCGGCGTTCTCCAAAGGGACACCTTCCTCTTTCCCCTCATCCTATCCCTTCCAGAGGAGTTCAGGGGTAACGTGGAACGTCTTAAGGAAATACCCATATTTGAGAGGGACGGTAAGATCCTCACCTTCGGGGACGTGGCGGACATAAAGGTTGAACCGGGTCTCTTCGTCATAAGGAGGGAGAACAACATCAGGTATTCCCTGGTGATGTGCAACGTGGAGGGGAGGGACATAGGGAGCTTCGTGAAAGAGCTCCAGGAGAGGATACGAAAGGAAGTAAAGCTTCCCAAGGGCTACTTCATAACTTACGGCGGGCAGTTTGAGAACCAGCAGAGGGCCATGAAGAGGCTGTCAGTCGCGGTTCCAGTATCAATATTTCTCATCTTCGTCCTGCTTTACCTTAACTTCAACTCGGTCAGGGACGCCTTGGTTGTTATGCTAAACGTCCCCTTCGCGGTCATAGGTGGTATAGTCGCCCTCTATGTATCCGGCTTCAACCTCTCCGTCCCGTCCGCGATAGGGTTCATAGCCATATTCGGCATAGCGACCTTAAACGGTGTCGTCCTCGTCTCCTACATAAGGTCCCTCCTTGAGGACGGGTTTGACATAATGTCCGCGGTAAGGAGGGCGGCCCTCCTCAGGATAAGGCCCATACTCATAACCGCCATAACCACATTCATAGGCCTTATACCACTCCTTGTGATAAGGGACATAGGTTCAGAGGTCCAGAAGCCCTTAGCCACCGTGGTCGTGGGAGGCATATTTACATCTACACTCCTCACCCTTGTGATCCTCCCCGCGGTTTACGAGTGGGTATACAGGAGATTTGCCCGGGAGGAGGTGGTAGTGAGCGGTAAGGAGGTTAAGGCTTAGAGTTCTAGGTTAGTCTTCCATGTTTATCTTTTCTTCTATTATGTAAGGTTTTTCACCCCTTGACTCGTAGTAAGTCCTCACTATCAGCTCCGCTATTATACCGGTGGATATAAGCTGTATTCCGGCCAAGATCAGGAGGACGCCGAGCAGGAGGAGAGGTCTCCCGCCTATGTCCTCGCCTCTAAAGAACTTTATGAACGTAAGGTAAAGCTCTATGAGGAAACCCAGGATGAACATCAGGAGCCCGACACCCCCGAAGACATATAGGGGCTTCGTTATATACTCGTTCAGGAACTTCACAAGGAATATGTCCAGTATGACCCTGACAGTCCTGTCTATACCGTACTTGGACTTCCCGTAGATGCGGGGATGATGTCTGACAGGTATCTCCGTAATCCTGGCACCGAACCTCTTGGCGAGGGCAGGTAGAAACCTGTGCATGTCCCCGTATAACCTGTAGCGTTTGGCTATGTCAGCCCTGTAAGCCTTTAAGGTACAGCCGTAATCGTGAAGTTCTACTCCCGTTACCTTGGAAATTATCCAGTTGGCTATCCTGGATGGTATCCTCCTGGAGAGCAGTGGATCCTTCCTGTCCTTCCTCCAGCCGCTGACTATGTCAAAACCCTCCCTCATCTTGTTCAGGAGCCTGGGTATGTCCTCCGGATCGTTCTGGAGGTCCGCGTCCATGGTCACGATCACATCACCCCTCGCGTGCTCAAAACCCGCGTACATGGCTGCGGTCTGACCGTAGTTCCTCCTGAAGCGTATCACCCTGACCCTCTTATCCTCCTTAGCTATCCTCTTGAGGACCTCAAAGGTCCCGTCCGTGCTCCCGTCATCAACGAACAGGATCTCGTAGTCTTCTCCGATGGACTTCAGGACCTCTTTGAGTTTCCTATACAGCGGCTCTATGTTTTCCTCCTCGTTGTAAGCCGGTATGACAACGGATATCATATGTACTTTCCCTCACCTACCATCCTAACCCTGATGGTGTTCCCCTCCTCCCTTATCTCCTTGACCCTGTAGTCAAGGAAGTTTATCCTCTTAAGGTCATCAAGGCCGACCCCCATCTCAACTATGTATCTTAGGGTGTATGCCCTGTGGGGAAGGGAGTTGATAACACGCCTCCCGGCCCTGAAGTATTCAAACACAACCCTGACACAATCTTCGGGGAAATTCAGGACAGAACGCTCAATCCTTCCCGCAAGGTCAAGTATCACCTTACCCCTAAACAGTTCCTGTACAAGTTCCTTCAGGTGCCTTTTCCAGAAGTAGACAAGTCTATGTCCGTTGTATCTCACCCCCCAGTCAAGGCTGTATGGAGGTACCGGGTCTCCAGCACCCACAAGACCGAGGAGCGGCGATAGAACGAGACCTCTTTCCTCTATCTCTTTCCTGACCTCTCCGGGGAGTGCCCAAACGCACAGCTCCTCCCAGAACCTCCCCCTGTACCTCCTCCACGCAGGGCTAAGGGGTTTCGGGTCAACCCCGAGCTCCTTCATGAGGGACCTCCTGAGGGGATCAAGCTCCCTGAACCTGTTTCCTACCTCCCAGAAGGACCCGTTTATCAGGTTTATCTTTGACTGGCGGGCACTCCAGGGGAGCAGGAGGAGGTCCATGGAGAATATTTTACCGCTCGGATCTGGTTTTCCTCAACGTCAACTCCATGTATATGGCGTAGAGGGCTGGGACGAAGATGAGGACTATAACGAAGGTGGAGAGTATACCTCCAACCATTGGAGCCGCTATCCTGGACATCACCTCGCTTCCCGTCCCGTGACCCTTCATTATCGGGAGAAGGCCGAGTAGTATGGCGGAGAAGGTCATGAATATAGGTCTTATCCTCCTGACCGCACCATTATATATGGCTTCAAATGCCTCCTCCTTGGTTGTGAATCTCCCACCCAGTTCCATAGCCCTGTGTACTAATGAGTTCTGAATGTAGACAACCATCACTATACCCATCTCCGCGGCTATGCCTAAGAGAGCTAAAAATCCGGCTATTGACGCTATGGATATGTTATAGTCCAAGATATACATGAGCATAACACCACCGAAGGTGGCTACAGGCAAGGTCAGCAGGACGAGGACTGTCTCAAACAACCTGTTGAAGGTGAACCAGACCAGAAGGACTATAAGCAGTATGACTATAGGGATTATCACCTTCAGGTTTTCAAGGGCCTTCTTCCAGTATTCAAACTGACCGCTCCACTCGTAGTAGTAACCTTTGGGGAGCTTCAGCTTCTCTTTCAGGACCCTCTCCGCCCTCTCTATGACCGTTCCCATGTCCACCTTCGGGTCCGGGGTTATGAACACATAGCTAACCAGCATAGCGTTTTCTGACTTTATGACGTTGGGACTCTCGGTCTTGACTATCTCCGCAACAGCGGATAGGGGTACAAGCCTGTCCCTTAATGGTATCATCAGGTTCTCAAGGTCATACCTGTAGTCTAAGGGAACACCGAGCGCGATCCCGTAACGTTCCCTGCCCAGGATCATAGTTGAGGCGGGTGAGTTGGCAAACAGCTGGGCAACAGCTACATTCAGGTCCGCAACCGTAAGGCCGTACCTTTCAAGAACCTCACGCTTTGGTCTTATCTCCACGTAGGTTGCTCTTATAGCCCTCTCTCCGAATACGCTCATTATACCGGGAACGTCCTTGAGCATCTGTTCTATCTCCTGGGCTATGTGGTTGAGCGTAGTTATGTCATCTCCGTATATCTTTATACCGAGGGGTGTCTGTATTCCTGTAGTTATCATGTCTATCCTGCCCTTTATCGGCATGGTCCACATGTTTGAGATGCCGGGAACCCACACCGCCCTGTCCATCTCCCTGAGTAGCTCTGAGAAGGTTATCCTCCTCTCCTCGGGGAAAAGCTTCCTGAGGATCTCCTTCAGAGGTTCTGGGATGTCCCAGTCCGAGTAAAACCTCTTAACCTTCACCTTACGCCACTCCTCTTCTGGTTTCAGGGTTATCCATGTCTCTATCATGGAAAAGGGTGCCGGGTCCGTTGCTGTCTCCGCCCTTCCCGCCTTACCGAATACGGTCTCAACCTCAGGAAACTGGCTGAGGATCCTGTTCTGCAGGTTTATTATCCTGAATATCTCCTGCCTTGAGACGCTCGGGACGGAGGTCGGCATATAAAGTAGCGTTCCCTCATTCAGGGGTGGCATGAACTCCCTGCCAAGCTTGTTGTAGAAGTAAACTGTGCTAACAGCCATAAGGACGAACAACAGGAGCATGAGGTATCTGAGCTTGACCGCAAGGTGAAAGACAGGGTCGTAGACCCTTATGAGGGTCCTCACTATGGGGTTCCTCTCCTCGGGAGGTATCCTGCCCCTGACCAGATAGTAGATGAGAACGGGAACTACGACGACGGATATTATCGCCGCCACAAGCATTGACAACGTCTTAGTGGCGACAAGAGGTTTGAAGAGGCGTCCCGCCTGCCCCTCAAGGGCGAACAGCGGAACGAAGGAAACGGTGACTATAAGGAGGGCGAGGAATATAGGCTTACCAACGTCCTTGGCAGAGTGGGTTATAGCTGTGGCGAGATCCTCCCCGTGTTCAAGCCTCCTGTGGACATTCTCCACAAGAACTATGGCCGCATCAACCATCGTTCCTATGGCTATCGCTATACCGCCGAGGGACATGATGTTTGAGGTTATGCCCAGATGGTTCATAGTTATGAAGGTGGCAAGGAGTGAAACTATCAGGAAGACGATTATGACGATGGCGCTCTGAACGTGGAAAAGGAATATACCCACTATGGCAAGGACCACTATGGACTCCTCAATGAGCTTTGTCTTCAGATTGTCTATCGCCCTCTCTATAAGCTCGGACCTGTCGTAGACTGGTATGAGTTCAACGTCCTCGGGGAGACCTTTCTTTATCTCCTCTATCTTCTTCTTTACGTTTTTTATTACCTTGTAGGCGTCCGCTCCGAACCTCATTATGACTATACCGCCGACCGTATCACCCATACCGTTGAAGTCCGCAACCCCCATCCTGTAGGCCGGTGTCTCTATGACCTTGGCTATGTCCTTTATCCTTATGGGTATCCCGTTCCTGACGGTTATTACAGTGTTCTCTATGTCTCTTACGTTCCGTGCATAACCTATCGCTCTTATCAGAAACTCCCTCTCGTTTATCTCAACGTACTTGCCTCCCATCTCTATGTTGGTCTTCCTCAGGGCATCGTAAACGAGCCTTAAAGGTATCCTGTACTGATAGAGCTTCTCAGGTTTTATCAGTACCCTGAACTCCTTCTCAAAACCCCCTACCGAGGCGACCTCAGCCACATCCGGGACCGAGAGTAGAGCGTACTTTATGTAGAAGTTTTGCAGGGCCCACAGCTCCTCAAGGGTTCTCTTTTTTGAGACGAGGACATACTGGTACACCCAACCGACACCCGTCGCGTCCGGACCGAGCTGTATGTCCGCCTCCCTAGGTAGCTGGCCCCTTATGGTGGCCAACTTCTCAAGGACCCTTGACCTTGCCCAGTAGAGGTCCGTCCCGTCCTCAAAGATTATGAAGACCAGAGAGTAGTTTGGGACCGAATACCCTCTCACCGTCTTTACCCTCGGGACGCCCATCATGTTGGTGACAAGGGGGTAGGTGAGCTGGTCCTCTATGACCTGCGGGACCTGACCTATCCACTTGGAATAGATGATCACCTGAACGTCTGAGAGGTCAGGTATAGCATCTATGGGGGTCTTTTTAGGGAGTAGTAGCCGTAGAGCAGGAGGAAAAGTGTAACGAAAAGTATGGCTATCCTGTTTTTCAGGAAGAACTCGGTCAGCTTAACCATTCAGCTCCCTCCTCATGAGCATGGCGTTCAGAGCTACTATCACCGTGCTCACACTCATGAACACCGCACCGATGGCCGGCTTGAGGATTATCCCCCACGGGGCAGCGATACCCGCAGCGAGGGGTATAGTTACAACGTTGTAGCCGGTTGCCCAGAGGAGGTTCTGGACCATCTTTCTTACGGTTATGGCTGAGAGCTTTGTGATCCTGACAACGTCCCTGGGATCGCTTCTGACCAGGATTATGTCCGCACTCTCTATGGCAACGTCCGTTCCCGAGCCTATCGCTACACCCACGTCCGCCCTAACAAGGGCGGGGGCGTCGTTAACACCGTCACCCACCATGGCTACTCTGAGCCCCCTTGACTGGAGCTCCCTCACCTTGTTGGCCTTCTCGTGGGGAAGGACCCTGGCGAAGACCTCGTCCACGCCCAGCTCCCTGGCGACGAACCTCGCTACCTCCTCAGAGTCACCCGTTATCATCACTACCCTCTTGCCCAACTTCTTGAGTTCCTTCACCGCTTCGTAGGACTCCGGTCTTATCCTGTCCGAGAGGGCTATACATCCAGAGACCTTACCGTCAAGGGCGACTAAGACGACCGTCTTCCCTTCTGACTCAAGCTCTCTTGCTCTTGAGATAACCTCCTCGTCAAGTTCCGCACCCACCTCCTCCATGAGGGATAGCGTCCCAACCGCTACCCTCCAGCCGTCCACGTAACCCACCACGCCCTTACCAGGAACAGCTCTGAAGTCCCTGACCTCAGGAATAGGAAGGTTTCTTCTCTTCGTCTCCTCCACTATAGCCTGAGCTATGACGTGTTCGGAGTTTCTTTCAATACCCGCCGTGATCCTGAGGAGACGCTCTTCAGCCACGCCCTTTGCCACCACATCTGTAACACCGAATCTACCTTCTGTCAGGGTCCCAGTCTTGTCAAAGATGACAGCGTCCACGTCCTTTATGGTCTCCAAGGCTAGGCGGTTCCTGATCAGTATCCCATTCCTGGCGGAGTATGAGGTAGAGAAAGCAACCACCAAAGGTATAGCCAGGCCGAGGGCATGGGGACAGGCTATCACCATAACGGTGACCGCCCTCTCCACAGCGAACTGAACATCTCCCTTCAGAAGAACCCAAGCTAAGAAGGAGACGCTCCCCACCGTTATCGCCACAAGGGTCAGGTAAAAGGCTACCCTATCCGCCATGTCCTGGAGCTTCGTCTTTGACTCCTGGGCTTCCTTTACTAACCTTAGCACCTGACTCAGGTAGGTCTCCTCACCCGTTCTTTCCACCCTTACCTTTATGGCTCCCTCCATGTTTATCGCGCCGCCTATTACTCTGTCCCCTTCACCCTTGGGAACAGGCTTTGACTCACCCGTGAGCATAGCTTCATTCAGATGCGTAGACCCCTCCGCTATAACCCCGTCCGCGGGGACCTTTTCTCCGGGTTTCACGAGGACGAGGTCTCCGGGCTTAAGGTCTGAGACGGGAACCTCAACTATCTCTCCGTTCCTTACCAGGTTTGCTTTCGTCGGCATCAGCTTTACAAGCTCCTCAAGGGCTCTTGAAGCTCCCAGAACGGACTTCATTTCTATCCAGTGTCCCCAGAGCATAATTACAATGAGCGTTGTAAGCTCCCAGAAGAACTCCTTTCCGCCGAAGATTAGGGTTGAGAGGCTGTACAGGAAGGCGACCGATATGGCCACACCTATAAGGGTCATCATCCCGGGTTTTTTTGCTTTCAGTTCATCAAACATACCTTTAAGGAAGAAGACACCGCCGTATAGGAACACAACAGTGGCGAGGACGGGAGTTACCCACCCGCTCCCCGGAAATTCGGGCATGGAAAAACCAAGAATGTCCTGTATGCTCCTGGAGTAGAGGACAACGGGAACAGTGAAGATTGTGGAAACTATCGCCTTCTTTTTTATCTCCTCTATGTGGATGGCATGGTCTTTGTGGGCTCCGTGTTCTCCGTGAGCTTCACGCTCCCCTTCAGGGTGGTGATGCGATCCACAGGTATGTTCGTGTGCAACCTTTGTGCTTATTTTGTGATGTTTATGCTTCTCACCGTCTATATGGACT
>JAJRQX010000090.1 GCA_024280065.1 Aquificota bacterium | reverse complement strand
TTATGGGCGTGAGGTCCCGTTACCTGGGACGGGGCCTATGGGTGTCCAAATGCCGCCTGCCGGGTTCATGGGCACCCTGAACAGGCGGGGTATAAATAGCCCGGCACCGAACTGCACTAATGTGCGGTTCGGTTAACCAGGTAAGGAGAGATGAGGGGTCTTATTTTAGCCGCAGGTCTCGGGACCAGGTTCAGGAGTAAGAGGCCCAAGGTAGTACACAGACTCCTTGGAAAGCCTATGGTCTGGTATGCCTTCATGACACTCAGGCAGGCGGGTGTAGAGGAGATAGGTGTTGTTGTTAGCCACATGGCGGAGGAGGTGAAGAGAGTCTTGGGGGAAGAGGTCATCTACTTCCACCAGGATAACCCCAAAGGGGGGACCGGGGATGCGGTCCTCTCAGCCCTTGACTTCTGGAAGGACTACAAAGGTTACCTCCTTATCCTGAACGGAGACACCCCTTTAGTGATGGCGGAGACAATCAGGAACCTACAGAGGTTCATACACATGGTGGAAAAGTATGAAGGCGTAAAGCTATCGGGGGTTGTTCTCACCGCTCACCTTTCCGACCCGACAGGCTACGGTAGGGTTGTGAAGGAGGAGGGAACGGACAGGGTGGTTAGGATAGTGGAGGAGAGGGAGGCTACCCCTGAGGAGAAGACGATCAGGGAGGTGAACGCAGGACTTTACGTTTTCTACGCTCCCCACCTCCTTGAGGTCCTGAAGGATGTTAAGCCCAGTGAGAGGACGGGGGAGGTTTATATTACCGAGGCTGTGAGCCTGATGTCTTCAAGAGGTATGGAGGTGAGGACCTTCATGGCAACGGACCCGACGGAAGCCCTCGGCGTGAACACACGCTGGGATCTCAGCATAGCGGAGAACGTCCTTAGGCTCAGGCTGATAAGGTTTTGGTCCGAGAGAGGCGTTACCTTCCACCTGCCGGAGACCGTGTGGATAGAGCCTGACGTCACCTTCGGTGAGGAGGTGGAGGTGGAACCGGATGTCACTCTAAAGGGAAGAACCAGGGTTGGCAAAGGAGCTGTTATAGGTAGGGGAAGCTACATAGAGGATTCGGAGATAGGAGAGGAGGTCAGGGTCCTACCCTACTCGGTTGTAATAGGGGCTAAGGTGGGAAGAGGAGCTACGGTCGGACCCTTCTCCCACATCAGGGAGGAGACGGTCCTTGAAGAGTTATCTGAGGTAGGGGCCTTCGTGGAGGTGAAGAGGAGTAAGATAGGCAGAAAGGTGAAGGCCAAGCACCTCGCGTACATAGGCGACGCTGAGGTTGGGGAAGGAGTCAACGTAGGTGCCGGAGCAGTTACAGCCAATTACGACGGGAGGAAGAAGCACAGGACGGTTATAGGTAGGGGAGCTTTCGTGGGGAGCAACTCCCTCCTGGTTGCCCCTGTAAAGATAGGGGAGGATAGCTACGTCGCAGGAGGTTCTGTGATAACTAAGGACGTTCCGGACGGGGCCCTTGCCGTTGAACGGGCTGAACTCAGGATTCTTGAAGGAAAGGGAAGAAAAAAGCTGAGAAATTAAACCTCCCTCTGGGCCTTCAGGAAGAGCTCCGTGAAGATCTTTCCGAAGATCTCCGTGAAGCTGTGGTTCCCTCCGGATATCTCAAGAACCGTGATACCCCCCTCACTTCTGATCACCTTGGCCATGAGGGAGTATCTAATACCCTTGTAGTCAAGGGTAAGCTCGCACTCCCTACCCTTTATATCTCTGCCTGTTTTCACACTCAAAGAACTGAAGCTGATGTCTTCCACATCCCCCTCTATCTCCTCACCACCGCACCTCAGGAGAGCCTTTACCCTGACAAGACCACCTACCTTTACCCTTGGGAACTTCCTCCTGTCCTCCGTCAGGAAGTCCAGTGAGAGTACAGCCCCCCTCTCCTCGGTTTTAACTACCCTGGCTTCGCCTATCAGGTTCCTCGTCCCCTCCTCAAGGAGTATGTAAAGGACTTTCCCCTCCCTCAGGTACTTGGCGAGAGAGGTAGGGAAGAGGTATCTGACCCTGAGGGTCTGCTCGTTTATCACGTAAAGGTTGAAGGTGACGGGCATGAACCTCCCGGAAACCTCCAGAAAGCCTCTGTACCTCTTACCTGACCTCAGAAGCTTGGAGGTTTCTTTCACTTATATACCTCCTCAGGATCTGGTAGTAGTGGTTGATCTTGACCATGGTCCTGTGGGTCTCCTCAGACATGCCCGCCCTGTCTGGGTGAAACCTCTTCACCATATCCCTGTATCTTGACCTGAGACTCTCTTCGGACAGGTCACTCAGCCCGAAGAACCTTATCGCCTCCTCCACGCTCGCCGGGTGCTTCCTTACCGCGGACCAATATGTCTTTACGTATGTCTCGTATAACCTTGCCTTCTTTGTCTTTACCTCCTCAAAGGAGCTTATTATGGCGGAAGGTGCGAAGTAAAGAATCAGCCGTCTTATTATGAACCTGTCAAACCACTCCCTGAAGAAGGTTTCAGGATCAAGGGTTCTGTATCTTCTGCGTATCTCATGGAAGGAGGATATGAACTGGTTCAGTCTGTAGTCATACATGTACTCCACGACCTTCCTGCAGAACCGGCTCATAACTGACCTCCCTCTGAGACTCTCACCTCCAGAGACCTTTTTATATCCTGCATTATGTTCATTATGGATTCCAGCTTTGAGGAGACCTCCTCGTATTTCCCCTTAAGGGCCTCCATCCTGTACTGGACCAGGTGGAAGAGCTCCTCCACATCCGAAGCCTGGTCCTTCTGGACGTTCGCCTCCCTGACCACAAGCTCCATATGTTCCTTTGCGGCCTCTATCTTCTTCTCTATTTCCTTCAGGACTTTGTCTATGTTCTCGGTGAACTCCATAGTCTTTGATGCAAGCCTTCTGACCTCCTCCGCAACCACCGCGAAGCCCCTTCCCAGCTCTCCAGCCCTCGCAGCCTCTATTGCAGCGTTGAGTGCGAGAAGGTTGGTCTGCTCGGATATCTCGTTTATTAGGGATAGTATCCTGACTATGTTCTCCGACTCCTTGCTAAGGTCCTTTATCATATCAAGGTCCTTCCTTATGTTTTCCTCCGCCCTCGTTGATATGCTCGCCATCTCCTTCACTATCTCAAGACCGTTGCTCACTATCCTGAAGACCTCATCAAGTTCGGAAAAGCTGGCAACAGCTTGAGAGGATAGTCTGTTTATCTCCTCCACTATGGGTTCAAGCTGGTCCTTTATGTTCCTGAGGCACTCCTTAACATCCTCTTTCCTATCTTT
>JAJRQX010000089.1 GCA_024280065.1 Aquificota bacterium | reverse complement strand
CCTCAGGAACACACCCTTTTTGAAGACCTCACCGTCCTTGAGAACCTCCTCATATTCCTTGAGTTCTTTACCTCAAGCAGGGAGGAGGCTGTGGCAAGGGCGGAGGCTCTCCTTGAGGACTTCGGTCTTCTATCACTCAAAGACCACAAGGCCCACACCCTCTCAGGCGGTCAGAAGAGGAGGCTTGAGATAGCGAGGAGCCTGATAACGAAGCCGAAATACCTGTTCTTAGACGAGCCCTTCGCGGGTCTTGACCCGATAATAGTGGGTGACATAAGGAGGATGGTCCTGAACCTGAAGACCCAGAACATAGGCGTCCTCATAACGGACCACAACGTCAGGGAGACGATCGCCATGGTGGACAGGGTTTACATAATCTCGGAGGGAAGGATACTTGCGGAGGGAGAGCCCGTCAGGGTCGTGGAGAGGGAGGAGGTTAGGAAGACTTACCTCGGTGAGGACTTCAAGCTGTAAAGTCCGAAACCATACCACCAAGGTAATACCCCTGGCCGAACTTTATCCCCATCCTCCTTATGGTCTCAAGATCCCTCTCGTTCTCTATGTGCTCTGCGACTATGTCTATTGAGAACCTGTCCGCCATTATCTTTATGCTCTGGAGTATGGCCCTGTTGTAGGGGTCTCTGTGTATGTTCCTCACGAACATGCCGTCTACCTTTATGAGGTCTATGAACTTTATGAAGTGTCTCATCACCGATATGGAGGAGAAGCCCATCCCGAAGTCGTCCATCACTATCCTGAACCCTAGCTCCTTCAGTATCTCAAAGTAGTTTAGGGCGGACTCCAAACTCAGAAAGCCCTCCCTTTCGGTTATCTCTATGAAGACCCTTGACCTCATGTGCTTGGGGAGTTTTGACAGCTCCGAGAGTATGGTCCCCCTCTCAAGGGTCCTAGGGGATATGTTTATGAAGAAGCTGTATGTGTATAGGTCTTCCCTCTTAAGTAGCTCTTTGAGTTTTCTTAAGGTTTGCATGTCTATCTCTTCCATGATACCCGTATCCTGCAGGCTGTCTATGAACTTTCCGAGAGGAAGGACCTCCCCGTTCTTCACCACCCTGAATAGGAGCTCGTACCCGTAAACTGTGTCGTTCTGGATGTTGTATATGGGCTGTATGTGGTGGGTGACGGAACCCCTCAAGATGAGGTCAGCCAGATCCCTCTCCCTACTGAACCTGTCAAGGTAGGTATCCCTGTCCCTTGAGGTGAGGAACATTACGGTCCTATTCCTTCCCTCCGTCTTAGCCTTATAGAGGCTGAGGTCCGCAACGACCAGAAGTTCCGAAGGGTCCTTCGTATCCTCGGGGAAGCTGGCAACCCCGACGCTGACCGTTAAACGAACGGTTCTTCCCCTCTCTACGGTGAACCTCTCCCTCCTTACGGACTCCCTTATCCTCTCCGCAAGCTCAAAGGCTCCTCCCTTGTCCGTCTCCGGGCATAGAACCGCAAACTCCTCGCCGCCGTATCTGTACAGGGTGTCCGTCTCCCTTATGTTCTTTAATATAAGCCACGCCACGCGCCTGAGGACCTCGTCTCCCGCAGGGTGTCCGTAGGTGTCGTTTATACCCTTGAAGTTGTCTATGTCTATCATCAAGAGGCTCAGCTTCTTTCCGTATCTCTTAGCAAGCTTCCCGTATTTCTTCAGGTCTATTTCCAGCATCCTCCTGTTGGGAACACCTGTGAGGGGATCCGTTGATGCGAGGTGGCTGAGCCTCAACGTCCCTATAAGGTGCTGGCATATTATCTTGGCGTAGCTCTCATCCTCTTTGGAGAGTTCATGTCTTAGCTTTAACAAAACAGCGCCCCTGCTGTCCCTCCCCATGTTAAAGAGGATGACGCCAACACACTTCCCGCCCCTGAACTCCTTAAGGCACACGAGTTCTTCCACAGAAGGGTCTAAGGTCCCTTCCTTCTCTTCAAAGATCCTTACGAGCTCACCTATACCCTCCTCCGCAAGTGTGGGTGACGGTATCAGGAAGCTGTACTTACCACCCTGAAGGTCCTTCACGAGAAACAGGGACCCCTCCGTTCCCAGCATCTCATCAAGCCTGCCCAGGGTGAACTTCACGAACGGGTATATCTCCTCGGGGGAGGAGACGGGGTTGAAGGCGGTGTCAAGTATGAGCTCCATCTTCTCTATCCTCTCCTCCATGTCCTTTGAGTAGTTCTTCAGGATCCTCGCTATCGATCCGAACTCGTCCTTGGCGTCTATGAGGTCGGAGAAGTCAACCTTTGAGTTCCCTCTCTCAAGCTCCCTCACTATCTCCCTCAGCTTCCTTATCGGGTAGTTTATGAGTTTTGCCCAGAAGATATAGGAGACCGAGAGGAACAGAAGGAACGCAAGGTATAGCCTAATGTAGAGGAAGACCCTCTCCTTTATCAGTGTCCTTATAAGGTTCTTGTAAGATATGACCACAAACATGCTCGCATTTGATAACCTGCTCCCGTAGGTGACCAGTATGTCCCCTTCCTCCACCTTAGGTCTAACCCCGAAGAAGAACTCCGCGCCGTATTTGGCTATCGCCCCCACCTCCCTTGAAAGGATCCTCTCAAAGCTGGAAAGGTCGTGGCAGAAGATAAAGGTCCTCCCCTCATGCCTTACCACGGCTACACCTTCCCACCCATTCGGATCAAGGTAGAGGAAGAACTCTCTTTTCCCCGCTATCTCCCTTGCCCTGGAGATCATACCCCTGTCCGCTTTTCCGAGGCTGAAGCCCCTCCCAACCGCACAGGTTATGAACCTCCCGAGGAAAGGCCTCAGGGTTGACGGTCCAGACATCAGGACCAGGGAGGCTAAGGAGACATCCGCTTCTCTTATCCTGCTTATCTCGTTCTCTATGGCCGTGGTTCTGAAGGAGGCCGCCCTGTTTGCGGCACGTGTCAGGTCTTCTTTGAGCTCCCTCAGGGAGTAGAGGACGTCAACCGTGAAGGAGAGGACCATGGAGATCAAGATTATGAGCGAGAAGAGGAGAACTATCTTCACCGAGTATCTCCTTACCCTCAGCCTGTCCTCAACGAACCTGTTTATCCTGGAAAAGAGGGACATCACCTAAAATGATAAATCAACCTTTTATGTATCTGCCCTCCTCCCTCCACCCGTAGTAGTAATACTCGGCCTTCCTTCTCCCCAGAACCCTCTCCGCATACCTGAAACCGAAGCCGGGGTCAAAGGGCATCATGTCCGAACCGAAGACCATATCAACCTTCAGGGAATCAAGCATCCTCAAGGGGTTTATCCTCCTCGCCCTCTCCTCACCCAGAGCCTTCACGTAGGTACCCATGAAGTAGGGGTTAAAGTTTGGCTGTGCACATATCAGGAGACCCAGCCTCTTGGCCCTCAAGGCTTGGTCTTCAGTTATCAGTTCCGCGTGTTCTATCCTGTGGTATCTCAGCCTTGGACCAACCTCCTCAAAGGCCTTCAGGCACTCCTCTATAGCACCGTCCCCTATCGCATGGAGGGAGACCCTGAGCCCTTCCTCCTCAAGCTCCGCGATTATCCTGGCTATCTCCTCCCAACCCTTCAGCAGAACTCCCCTCCAGTCCTCCCTGTCCGCGTAAGGTTCCCTCAGGTATGCGGTCCTCGCCCCTATAGACCCGTCCACGTAAACCTTAACCCACCCAACAGGGAACCTGTCTCCTGCGAGCCTGAGGACCTCCTTATATCCATCGTAGTAGGGCATAACGACAACCCTGACGGGAAGCTCCTCCAGGGAGAGATAAGCCTCCATCACCTCCGGGCTCACGAAATCGTGGACCTCCACTATGCCCATCTCCTCGGCCTTCTTTAGACCTTTCAGCAGACACCTTGCCAGCCTCTCTCCTCCGGGCTTCAGTCTGTTTGCCGCCTCCCACAGGGTCTCCTCAAACAGGTGTCCTTTTTCGGGGTCAAACCTGTCATCCCCTTTGAGCCCGAGGAGTTCAACGGCTCTCGTGTTTGCAACGCCGACGTGTCCGTCAACCCTTATGAGCAGAACGGGTATGTCTATATGGTCTATGTGTTTCCTCTCAAGGAAAACACCGATCCTCCTCTCGTCCCAGCCCCATGCTACCAGACTTTCACCCCTGAAGCTTTCAACAGCTCTGAGGAGGTCCTCAAGGCTTGAGATATGTTCCAGGTCAACTTCCTTGAAAGCGAAGAGTTCCATGTGGGTATGGGCGTCTACGAACTTCATAGATTAAAATTTTGGTTATGAAGATAGACTGTCAGCTGTACAGAAAGATAACAGGCGGGGAGGCCCTCACAGAGGAGGATTACAGGGAGCTTGGGGAGATAGTTAAGGAGGTCCTCTCCTTCATGGCGAGCGAGAAGATAATACCCTCACCTCAAAACTACGAGAGGTGGTTCAGAATATTCTGCTACGTGAGGGAGAAGAATCTGAACCTGTCCAGGGCTGAGCTTATAGACCTCTACCTTGATACCTACCACGTCAGGGACGTTGAGAGGGAACGCTCCGCGGAGTTCATGGAGAGGCTTGCGGAGGATCTCTACGAGGAGGTCAGAAGATTAATCAGGAGTGTTTCAGAACATAACGAGCAGATAACAAGGGGCGGGACCCGTATAGAGGAGATAGCCTCCGAAGTTAAAAATGAGGACCTACACAGTGTCCTTGAGGACATAATGCATGAAGTGGAGGGACTCAGGAACGTAAACAGGAAGTTCATGAAAAAACTTGAACAGCAGAGGAAGGAAATAAAGAGGCTCAGAGACGAGCTTAAGAGGGTCAAGGAGCAGGCTAACGTGGACCCGCTGACGGGACTCAGGAACAGAAGGTCCTTTGAGAGGACCCTTCAGGAGTTCTTTAAGGACTTCAAGAGGTACGGATACCCCTTCTCCCTAATAATGCTTGACCTTGACAACTTCAAGAGCATAAACGACACGTACGGGCACCTTGTAGGTGACAGGGTCCTCAGGGAGATAGGGACGATCCTTAAAAGCTACCTCAGGGCAAAGGACATACCCGCCAGAACGGGAGGGGAGGAGTTCACGATCATACTCCCCGGCATAAGGAAGGAGGATGCCCTCAAGGTGGCGGAGAGGCTGAGGAGGGTACTTGAGAACCATCTAATAGACGTGGGAGGAAAGAAAGTGAACGTAACCGCCAGCTTCGGTGTAGTTGATGCCGGCGAGGGGTTCTCGGACATTGAAGATATGCTCAGGGAAGTTGATAGAAGACTCTATGAGGCGAAGAGGAAGGGAAAGAACAGGGTTGAGGGTTAGGCCACCTTCTCCTTATGTCTTAAATACTTCCTCAGGAACATGCCCGTGTAGGACCTCGGGTTGTCTGCCACCTCTTCGGGCGTTCCCACCGCTACCACCTCACCACCCCTGTCCCCACCTTCCGGACCAAGGTCTATTACCCAGTCAGCACACTTAATAACGTCCAGGTTGTGCTCTATGACCACGACTGTGTTACCCCTGTCCACGAGCCTCTGGAGGACATCTATCAGCTTCCTTATATCGTCCATATGCAGTCCCGTGGTGGGCTCGTCCAGGAGATACAGGGTCCTTCCCCTTTCCCTCTTGGCCAGCTCCCTCGCCAGCTTTATCCTCTGGGCCTCACCTCCGGACAGGGTGGGTGCGGGTTGACCGAGTTTGATGTATCCCAGACCCACATCCCTTAGTATCTGGAGCTTCCTCCTTATGGGTGTGATGTGCTCAAAGAACTCGTAAGCCTCATCAACGGTCATGTCAAGGACGTCCGCTATGTTCTTCCCCTTGTAGAGTATATCCAGGGTCTCCCTGTTGTAGCGTTTTCCCTTACATACGTCACAGGTTACGTAGACGGGAGGGAGAAAGTGCATCTCTACCTTTATGACCCCTTCACCCTGACAGGCCTCACACCTGCCGCCTTTTACGTTAAAGGAGAACCTGCCTGGCTTGTAGCCTCTTGCCCTCGCCTCGGGGGTGCTGGCGAAGAGGTCCCTTATGTGATCAAAGACCTTGGTGTAGGTGGCGGGGTTGCTCCTTGGCGTTCTCCCTATTGGTGACTGGTCCACGTTTATGACCCTGTCAAAGTGTTCAAGGCCCTCTATCCTGTCCACCTTTCCCACCTGCTCCCTTGAACCGTAGAAGTGGACCTTCGCATACCTGTAGAGGACATCGTATACCAGTGTGGACTTCCCGCTACCCGAGACCCCCGTTATGCACACGAATAGACCGACGGGTATCTCAACCGTTATGTTCTTCAGGTTATGTTCCCTGGCTCCTACTATCCTCAACCACTTCCCCTTAGGTTTCCT
>JAJRQX010000088.1 GCA_024280065.1 Aquificota bacterium | reverse complement strand
CAGACCTGTAAGAGCCTTGGCTACAAACACAACGACCGCGGTAAAGATGCCGGAGTAAACTACGGTGGCTATAACACCCTCTATCTGTATCAGGACCTGCTTCGCATTGCCGTACAGAAGGCCTGCACTACCCCCGACGGATGGGTCAGCAAACACACCCGTAAGTATGGCTCCCGTTATACCTGCTACACCGTGTATCCCGAATACGTCAAGGGCATCATCGTAGCCGAAGGCGGGTTTAAGCTTGGCGACCGCCAGATAGGACAGAACACCCCCTGCTGCACCTACGAAGATGGACCCGACGGGGTTCACGAAACCTGCCGCAGGCGTTATGGCAACAAGACCCGCTATTATTCCTGAAGAGATACCAACCAGCGTGGGTTTACCAGTATGGACCCATTCAACGATCATCCACCCGAGAACCGCTGCGGAGGTCGCTATCGTCGTGTTGAGCATGGCGTAAACAGCCTGCTCGTTCGCCGCCAGGGCAGACCCCGCGTTGAAACCGAACCATCCGAACCAGAGGATACCAGCTCCGAGTGCTACAAGGGGAACGTTGTTGGGAATTAGCGATGCGTCCTGTCTTCTGCCCAGTATCAGGGCTCCGACCAGACCAGCTATACCCGCGTTTATGTGGACCACCGTCCCGCCTGCAAAGTCTAAGGCTCCGTGATCGCTGAGGAAACCTCCTCCCCACACCCAGTGGGCTATCGGCGGGTAGACTATTATGCTCCACAGGATGCAGAATATTATCCAGGCGGAGAACTTCATCCTTCCAACGTACGAACCGCTTACGAGGGCGGTAGTTATAGCGGCGAAGGTGAGCTGGAACATTATGTCAAGAACGGCAGGATAGCCGTTGTCCGTTATACCGCTGACACCTCTGCCGAACAGATACTGGAACGGGTTGCCCATAAAGTTCTTTATGTCATCCCCGTAAGCTATGGAGTACCCCACAGCAAGCCAGGTTATGCTCACTATGGAGAAGGCTATTAGGGACATAGCGATCGTGTTTAGGACACTCTTACTCCTGTCAAGACCTCCGTAAAAGAGGGCGAGACCCGGAACCGTCATGAACACAACAAGGGCGGAAGCTACAAGCATCCAGGCTGTGTTCCCTGTATCCAGCTTTGGCTGTTCACCCGCGAATACGGGTAAGGTTAAGGCCAGAAGCCCTAATATGGTCCACAGATGCGCGCGCCTCATCTCTTTTCCCTCCTTAGTTTATGTAGAAGGGGGCCGGAGCCCCCTAAGGGCTTTTAGATGTCAAAGTAAAGCTCAAACTCCTTGGGATGAGGTATGAACCTGATCTCGTCTATCTCTGCCCTCTTTGCCTCTATCCAGAGCTGTATGAACTCCTCGGTGAAGACTCCTCCCTTGAGCAGGAACTCGTAGTCCTTCTCAAGTTCCTTTATGGCCTCTTCCAGAGAACCTGGCAGCTGGGGTATACCCTCAAGCTCCTCAGGAGGCAGGGAGTATATGTCCTTATCAAAGGGCTCTCCCGGATCTATCTTGTTCTCTATACCGTCTATGGCCGCCATCAGTATGGCTGCAAATGCCAGGTATGGGTTACAGGTTGCGTCCGGGAACCTTATCTCTATCCTCTTCGCCTTTGGGTCCTGGTAATACATGGGTATCCTTATGGCTGCGGACCTGTTTCTCGCAGAGTAGGCCAGCCTGACAGGGGCTTCAAAGCCGGGGACAAGCCTGTGGTAGGAGTTTATGGTCGGGTTGGTGAAGGCGGTTAGGGCGGGTGCGTGTTTGAGGATACCTCCTATGGCGTATAAGGCTATCTCCGAAAGACCAGCATATCCGCTTCCCGCAAAGAGGTTTTCCCCGTTCTTCCATATGGAGAAGTGGGTGTGCATGCCGGAGCCGTTGTCGTTTGGAAGGACCTTAGCCATGAAGGTGGCGAACTTACCGTGTTTTGCTGCTACGTTCCTCACCACGTATTTGTAGATGAAGAGCTTGTCCGCCTGATTTACGAGGGAGTCGTACCTTATGTCTATCTCCGCCTGACCCGCACTCGCAACCTCGTGGTGATGCACCTCAACGGTAATACCTATCTCCGAGAGTACGGACACCATCTCGTTCCTTATGCTGGTCATCTTGTCAAGTGGAGGCGTGGGGAAGTAGCCTCTCTTGTGGGGGATCTTGTAGCCTGTGGAGGTAACCTCCCTGTTCCACCAGCCCTCTTCCGAATCCACCCTCCAGAAGGAGTAGTGCTCAGCATTCCCGAACTCAACGGAGTCCAGGATGAAGAACTCCGCCTCAGGACCGTAGTAGGCGGTGTCTCCTATACCCGTCTGCTTCAGATACTGCTCCGCCTTCTGGGCTATGTATCTCGTGTCCCTTCTGTATCTCTCTCCCGTGACCGGGTCGTAGATGTCACATATCATAACGAGGGTCTTCGGCTCTATGAAGGGGTCTATGAAGGCGGTGCTCGGGTCGGGTTTGGCTATCATGTCGGACTCGTGTATGGACTGCCATCCCCTTATGGAGGACCCGTCAAAGCCTATACCCTTTTCAAAGGATTCCTCAGAGATCTCGTAGGCTGGCAGTGTCATGTGCTGCCACTGACCGAACGGGTCCGAGAACCTGAGGTCCACATACTGGATCCCTTCCTGCTCAATAAGGCTCAGGACCTCCTGCGGAGAATACTTAGGCATGCCTGCACCTCCTCTGGTAAAATTTTTAAACCGCGGCCTCTCCCCTTTCTCCCGTCCTGATCCTTATGACATCCTCTACCGGGATTATGAATATCTTTCCGTCTCCCACCCTTCCCGTCTGGGCTGTTTTAACTATGGTCTCAACCACCTTCTCCACATCCTCGTCCTTGACGATGACCTCTATCTTCACCTTGGGCAGAAAGTCTATGACGTATTCCGTTCCCCTGTAGATCTCCGTGTGACCCTTCTGCTGACCGAAGCCCTTGACCTCAGTAACCGTCATACCGCCTATACCTATCTCCACGAGGGCGTCCTTGACCTCGTCCAGTTTGAAAGGTTTGATGATCGCCTCGATCTTCTTCATCTTCCTTCCTCCTGAAAAGTTTATTTGCAAGGACCATGCCACAGACGGACACGGTCCTGCGATAAACAGATCTTAAGGCTTTCGGAGCTCGGTAATCCCTCCAAGGTTAAGTCAAATTGTTAACAAAATTGTAAAATTGTTTACAATAGTTGTCTCCAGTTACAGGACCCTATAATTTATTAGACACAGGAGGGAGGGTTCGGGTTATGCTGCTGGAGCTTTCCCTCGGGGCTCTGGTGCTGGGTGCGGTTGCATACTACCTCAAGTCCAGAGGTAAGAACGCAAAGGAGGAGAACAGTAAACCAGTTGAGGAGGACACCTCCGACGTAATAGTCACCTACTCCAAGACGATCCCAGGCTACGAGGTAAAGAGGATATACGGCATGGTGGAGAGCTCCTCCGTTCTGCCCCTTGATGGGGGTATCTCCCAGGACATCGCCGAACAGGACGTCGTTCACAAGCTCATGGTTAAGGCTAAGAGCATGGGAGCCAATGCCATACTGGATCTGAAGATAGAAAAGGAGACCTTCAAAGAACACGTAAAGATAACAGCCAGGGGACTCGCTGTCAGGCTCTGAGCTTAGATTTAACTTTATGAAACCCCCAAAGATTATAGTTCTGCAGGAAGGGGCTGACCTGGACGCCCTCTCCTCGGCCCTCGGTGTCCAGAAACTTCACAAAGATGCTTTTCTTCTAACGCCTAAGTATCTCGCGAGGAGGGCAGGAGAGGTCTTTAGGGACTTCAGGCATCTCTTCAGGACGGTGGACACGCTCCCGGAGGAGTTCACGCTCGTCCTGGTGGACACAAGATACATACCCGAAGGGCTGGACAGAAGTAAGGTAAAGGGTTTCCTGGTCTACGACCACCACCCCTCCGGTGATGTTGAGGAGTTTGAAGGCAAGGTGGACAGGGTGGGTGCCGCGACCACCCTCGTGGTGGAAGACCTGATGGGAAAAGACACAGACCTTACACCTGAGGAGGCCACCCTCCTCATCATGGGTATATACGAGGACACGGGTAGCTTTACCTACGAGGGGACAACACCGAGGGACCTCTCCGCAGCGTCCTGGCTCCTATCTAAGGGAGCTAACCTGAGAACGGTCAGGAGATACCTCTCCGAAGGTTACACCAAGTCCCAGATAGAGGTGGTGGGGAACCTTCTCTCCTCCATGGAGAAGGT
>JAJRQX010000087.1 GCA_024280065.1 Aquificota bacterium | reverse complement strand
GTCGTAGTTCCTATAGGTTCCCTTCTCTATCAGAAGGGATGCCTCAACGAAGACTATTGAGTCTTCCGGAAGCTCAGAGTATATCCTCTCAAGTTCCTTATACAAGGCGGTGTGGGTTATCTTCTCAAGTTCTGAGAGCTTTTCAGGATCTCTGAAAACGATATCCGCTATCTTCTTTCTGTCTGCGTCCCCTCTCTCATCAAGTATATCCTCTCCTAAGAGTTTCACGACCTCTCTAAGGACAGGGTGTCCCTTCCTGTAGAAGGAATGTATTATCCTGTCCGCATCTATCACAATACCCCCCAGCTCCTTAAGGATCTCGCCCACGGTAGACTTGCCTGACCCGAGGTTTCCTGTCAGGGCTATCCTCTTCATCTCCCAAATTATAATTAAGCATATGCTTATAGCGGTCCCTTTGACGGACAGGGAGTTTAAGGAAAGGGTGAGGGAGGCGAAGGAGAAGGGGGCGGACTTGGTTGAGCTGAGGGTGGATCAGTTCTCAAGGACGGAGCCTGAGTACATACTTGAGCTCCTAAAGACCGCCAAAGAGGTGGGTTTGAGGACCATACTCACCGTCAGGTCTCCTGAGGAGGGTGGGAGGGAAGTAAGGAACAGGAGAGAGATCTACGAGAGTGTGGCCCCCCATTCTGACTTCGCGGACGTGGAGCTATCCTCAAGGGGTCTGATACCCGTTGTGAGGGAGGCTGTTGGAAGGGGAGGGGGCAGGCTGATAGTCTCCTTCCACGACTTTGAGAGGACGCCTCCATCCTGGATAATAAAGGAGGTCATAAGAGAGGGTTTCAGGTACGGAGGTATACCGAAGGTGGCCGTGAAGGCAAACTCTTATGAAGACGTAGTCAGGCTCCTCTGCGTTGGCTATCAGGAGAGGGGGGATAAGATCCTGATAGCTATGGGAGACCTCGGGAAGGTCTCAAGGGTTGCTGGTTTTGTTTTCGGCTCCGTTATAACCTACGCCTACCTCGGAGAGGCCATAGCTCCGGGTCAGATCAGTCTTGAGGAGACTGTCAGGATCAGAAGGATACTCTACGGAGTGTAGATCAGGTCCTTAACGCAAGGCTCCATGTGCCACATGTGGTTGAGTGGCCCGTGTCCCCTGCCGAGGTTCGGGTTTCTTTCTATAGCCTTCCTCACGAAATCCTTTGCCCTCCTGACGGATGTCTTCAGGTCTAAACCCCTCGCCAAGAATGCACATACCGCCGCGGAAAAGGTACAGCCTGTCCCGTGGGTGTTCTTTGTCCTGACCCTGTCGTCAACGAAGTAGTGAAACTCAGGACCCCCCTCGTAGAGGAGGTCTATCACCTTGTCCCCCTCCATGTGTCCTCCTTTTATGACCACCGCCTTAGGTCCCATCTCAAGGATCCTCTTAGCACAGAACTCCGCATCCCTCAGCTTACGTATCCTCTCCCCGCAGAGGACCTCCGCCTCCGGTATGTTTGGCGTTACAACAAGGGCGAGGGGGAACAGCTCCCTGATGAGGACGTCCACACTTTCCTCCTTAAGGAGAGGGTCTCCACTCTTGGCCCTGAAGACCGGGTCAACTACGAGGTTGGGTATCTTCATATCTCTGACGGCTCTAGCTACGGCTATAACTATGCCTGTGTTGGACAGCATACCCGTCTTGGCAGAGTCCACACCTATGTCCTGAACCACAACCCTTATCTGGTTGTAAACGACCTCAGGTGGCAGGTCAAGGACACCAAAGACACCTTCCGTGTTCTGGACCGTTACAGAGGTTATGGCGGTCATGCCGTAAACACCGAGAGCTGTGAAGGTTTTGAGGTCAGCCTGTATCCCGGCACCTCCTCCACTGTCCGAACCCGCTATGGTGAGGCTCCTGGGGAACATCAGAAGAAACCCCCTAAGATAAAATGTATCCTTGAGGGGGAGGTGTCTCCCGGAACTTTCCTGGTCTTGAAGGCCCAGTCTATCCTTATGGGAGCTATCGGTGTTATGAGCCTTATGCCTATACCGTAGCCCCCCCTCCAATTTTTTGGGTCGAGCTCCTTAAAGGTATCCGCACCTATGCCGGTGTCAAAGAAGGCGGCTAAATAAAGCGAACTGGTAAGCGGGTAGCTTACCTCAAAGTTGAAAAAGATCTGCCGTGTTGACCCTATAGGCTGGTTGTTTATATCAAGGGTCCCGGCCATACCGTAGTCGTAGCCCCTTATGGTGAAGTCACCACCAACAAAGAACCTCTCGTCAAGGGGGACACTTGCTCCTCCGTAAGGCTCAACGAAACCCACCGTTCCCCTGAAGGAGAAGACCGTACTGGTCTCAAAGTATGTGTCCTTAATGTACTTGGAACCAGACAGGACTACCCTGTGGAACTTCTCCGTCCCGCCGAGGATAGGGACACCTACCGAGTAGCTGAGTTCAAAGAGTGAACCTTCCGTAGGGAACAGGAAGAAGTCCCTCGTGTCCCTCCTTAAGGAGAAGGTCAGCTTCCTTGACTCCCTCCTCCCCTCCTGCTGTTTTATTATGGTGGATGCCCCGGGGTCTATGTCCGAGTACCTTATCCTCTGTATGCTGATACCCGTGGACCATCTCCAGAACTCCCAGAACTCCCTTGAAAGGGTAGCACTGACGCCCGTCCTCTCTATTGTGTATGTAACGTACTCTATCCTCCTGTCAAATACTGAGAGGGTAAGATCCACAGGCCGGTTCATAAACCACTTGTCCGTGTAGGAGATGGAGTTGTCCCTGTACTGGGCACCGTAGCTGAGGGATATACTCGCTATGTCCCCCGTTCCCCTGAAGTTCCCTTTCCTTATGGACACAAAACCGGACAGCCTCGTGATCTCGTTGTAGGAAAGCCCAACGGAGAACTGACCTGTGAACCTCTCCCTTATCTTTACAAGGATGTCCCACCTTCCCTCCTCAGAAGGGAAGGGCTGGATCTGAACGTCTTCATAGTACCCCAGGTTAAGTATCCTCGTCCTTGACCTCATTAGTGCCTTCCTGGTTGCCAGTTCTCCCTCCCTCACCCTCATTTCCCTCCTTATGACGTAGTCCCTGGTCTCATAGTTCCCCTCAACTTTTATCCTCCCGATGTAAACGGGCTTGCCCTCTTTTATCTTGAGGGTGATGTAAACCCACTTCTTCTTGGTGTCTATCCTCTCCTCCTCTTCAATAAGGACGTTCAGGAAACCTATCTCCGCGTAAAGTTCCCTTATCCTCTCCTTTACCTTCTCAACAACCTCTCTCCTGTAGAATCCGCCTTTACGTTCGTTTTTCCTGAGTATGTCTCCGACGAGTTCGGAGTATGCGTAAAGGGTGTTGCCCTCTATCTTGAGATCCTTGAGCCTGTATCTTGGTCCCTCCTCAACAGATATGGTTATATCGTGTCTTCCGTCCTTTCTCTCAACCCTGTAGCTTACCCTCACTTCAAAGAAACCCTCATCTCTGTAAAACTCTCTTATCCTCTCAACGTCCTCCTTAAGGACCTCCTCGCTGAAGGGTGGCTTTAACCTGAGGATGAAGATGTTCCTGTCCTGGGTCTGCATTAAACCTTTTAATTTTCTACTGCTGAAGGTCCTGTTCCCTTTGAACTTTATGTCAACCACATACTTCTTCTCACCCTCGTTTATCATGAAGACAAGTTTTGATGCTCCCTTCTTAGCCTCTATCCTGTAAGTGACCTCAACGTCAGGATATCCCTCCTCAAGGTATATAGCCTTTATCCTGTTTATCAGCTCCTGTATCTCCTTTTCCGGTATGACCCTGCCGAGCTTCAGCTTCCTGTGGATCTCAAGCCTCTCCTCTATGGCTGGGCTTGAGGTGTAGCCCTGAATAAGCTCCTCAACGTCAAGCTTTCCCACCTCGGTCTCTATACCGATCCTCTCCTCAAGGTCCTCGTCATCTATCTTTCTGTTACCCTCAAACTCTATCCTGTATATGACTGGAAGGTCCTCAACGACGTATATGACCTTTACACCCCCTTCTGTCTCCTCTCTGTATACTTCTATCTTCCTGAAGAAGCCCGTTCTGAAGAGCCTCCTTATGTCCCTTCTTACCTTCTCAAGGGAGAACAGGCTTCCCTCCCTGGTGGTTATGATCTCCCTGATGAGGTCGTCGGGAACGTAGCGGTTTCCCTTTACTTCAACCTCCTTAACCACCTGAGGGAATGAAAGGGCAAAAAAGCAGAAGAGGGCTACGATAAACTTTACCAGTTGAGTTTTCACGGAAAAGGTATTATATCAGGACTCTTTGAGGGCAGGTTCTAACTTCTCCTTCTTCTTGAGGGTCTTGAAGTAAGGTTTATCATTCTTTACCCTTATCTCCACGACCTCCGTGTCCTTCAGGGTTCCCTTTATAAGCTCCTCAGCTAAGAGGTCCTCAACGTGCTTTTGGAGGGCGCGCTTTAAGCTCCTCGCACCGAACTCGGGTTTGTACTCCTTGTCTATAATCCAGTCCACGAAGCTCTTGTGGAGCCTGACCTGTATCTCCCACTCCTTCAGCTTCTCGTTTACCTCCTTGAGCTGGAGGTCAAGGATCCGCTCAACGTCCTTCCTGTCAAGCGGTCTGTAGACTATTATCTCGTCAAGCCTGTTGAGGAACTCAGGGTTGAAGGTTCTCTTGACCTGGTCAAGGACGTTCTTCTTCATCTGGTCAAAGTCTATCATCCCGAACTTCTTCTCAAAGCCTATGGAACCTCCCTGAACTATCATACGCGCCCCGAGGTTAGAGGTCATGATGATTATGGTGTTGGAGAAATCAACCGTCCTCCCGAGACCGTCTGTGAGCCTGCCGTCGTCAAAGATCTGGAGGAAGACGTTGAAAACATCGGGGTGGGCTTTCTCTATCTCGTCAAAGAGGAGAACCGAGTAGGGTCTCCTCCTCACCTTCTCGGTGAGCTGGCCTCCCTCCTCATAGCCCACGTATCCCGGCGGCGCTCCGATCAGCCTTGACACGGTATGCTTCTCCATATACTCGGACATATCAAAGCGTATGAGGGCATCCTCCGTTCCGAAGAGGTATTCTGCCAGGGCCTTTGCGGTCTCCGTCTTACCTACACCCGTCGGTCCGAGGAACAGGAACACGCCTATCGGCCTGTGTCTTCCCTTAAGACCCACCCTTGACCTTCTTATCGCCCTCGCTATCGCCCTTATAGCCTCATCCTGACCGACAACACGCTTCTTCAACTCTTCCTCTATATGGAGGAGCTTC
>JAJRQX010000086.1 GCA_024280065.1 Aquificota bacterium | reverse complement strand
ACCTCCTCCCTGCTGTTCAGGTCCGCTATTGTATCCAGAAGCTCCTCGGTTGTTACTCTTTCCTCAAGGTGGTAGAAAAAAGACTCTATGCCCACCTCCCTGCAGGCCTTTATCTTGTTCCTAACGTATATCTGGCTCGCAGGATCATTTCCGACCAGTATGACGGCCAATCCGGGTCTTCTGAGTCCCTGGGATGTGTACCAGGCTATCTCCCTCTTTATCTCCTCCCTCATCCTCCGGGAGGGGGTCTTACCCTCAAGGATCAGGGTCATACCTTCCTCCAGCGGGTCCCTGCAGGTGTGTCCTCAAGCTCTATGCCGAGCTCTTTAAGTTTCTCCCTTATGTAGTCCGCGATCTTATACTGCTTCTCCCTGCGTGCGAGGGTTCTCACCTCAATAAGAAGGTCAAGAAGCTTAGTGTCTAAGACCTCACCCGGTTCAAGCTCCTTCTCAACTACCCTCTTCACCTCACACTCAGGGTAGAGGTCCTCAAGCAGGCCGAATATCTTCTTCACCGTTGAGTGGAGGGACCTGGCGGCGAAGCCGTAAGCCTCAAGTTCTGAGGAGTTTATCCTCCCTTCCTTGTAAGCCCTGTTCTTTATGCGTCCGAGTTCCGTTACAAGGGAGAAGACATGAGAGAGGGCTTCCGGCGTGTTAAAGTCATCGCTGAGGGCGGAAAAGAAAGACTCCTCCATCTCCTTCACCTTGTCGTAGAGAGGGTGTGTCCCTCCGCCGCTGTCTTCCACCACTTCCAGCTTCTTGAGGAGTTCGTAATCCTCTATGGCTCCCTTAAGCCTCTCGTAGGCCCTCCTTGCCTCCTCCATCTTCTCCCAGGAGAAGTCCAGTGGACTCCTGTAGTGGGTGAAGAGGACAAGGAGCCTCAATATATCAGGGTGGTATCTCCTGTATATCTCCTTCAGCGTTACATAGTTGCCCAAGGACTTTGACATCTTCTGGCCACCTACGGTGACAAGACCGTTGTGCATCCAGTATCTCGCAAAGGGTTTCCCAGTTATCGCCTCCGCCTGGGCTATCTCGTTCTCGTGGTGGGGGAAGACCAGGTCAAGACCGCCGCCGTGAATGTCTATGGTCTCACCCAGGTGCTTGAAGACCATGGCGACGCATTCGGTATGCCATCCGGGTCTACCCTTGCCCCAGGGTGAGTCCCAGGCGGGCTCTCCCGCCTTTGAAGCCTTCCAGAGGGCGAAGTCAAGGGGATCCCTCTTCTTCTCGGAGGGCTCGACCCTCGCTCCCGCCTCCATCTCCTCAGGACTCCTCTTGGACAGCTTCCCGTAATCCTTGAAACTGCTGACCGAGAAGTAAACGTCCCCGTCCGACTCGTAGGCGTATCCCTTCTCTATGAGCCTCTTTATAACTTCTATTATCTCCTGTATGTGCTCCGTTACCCTCGGCTCCACGTCCGCAGGTCTTACCCTTATGGCCTCCATGTCCCTGTAGTAGCTCGCTATGTATCTGTTGGCTATGGACATGAAGTCCGTACACTCCTCCTTAGCCCTGTTTATTATCTTGTCGTCAACGTCGGTGAAGTTCCTTACGAACCTGACCTCATAGCCGAGGTGTTCCAAAAACCTCCTGAAAGTGTCAAAGACTATGAGGCTCCTCCCGTGTCCCACGTGGGAGTCATCGTAAACGGTAACACCGCAGGTGTATATCAGGACCTTCGGTGGGTTCAGGGGGACAAACTCCTCAATCTTACCGGACAGGGTGTTGTATATCTTCAGGCTCATCGCTTGTATTATATGATAATTTACATAGTGCGAAAAATGACAAAAGAGGTTTTCCTGGGGGTTAGATTCCTTATTTCTTTATATTTTATTCTGATCTCCTTCTCCCTTCCCCCCCAGGAGAGGGGGACGGTCATAGTTCTGACGTCCATATACTTCACACTCTCACTTATAACCTACCTGAAACCCGAAAAGATGAGGATAACCAACAGGATACTTGATATAGTGTTCGCCCCTCCGCTCGTGTTCCTGTCGCATACCGTATACTCCCTCTTCATCCTGCCCCCTCTTATGGTCCTCCACACCAACAGGAACCCTATATCCGCGGGGATTCTTCTCCTCGTAGCTCTCGGCCTTACCGCCTACATGGTTAGGGAAAACGTCCTCATGACCTTCTCAACGATGATCCTGATGGTGATGGCTCCCGTCTCAGCCCTGATACCCGACTTTGTGAGCGTCATAAAGAAGGAGAGGAGGTCTATAAAGGACCTCAGGAGCTCCTACAGGAGGATCCTGAAGGAGATGGCAAAGTGGGAGAGGGACAGGAGGGAGCTTGAGAACCTGAGGTTCCTGATAGATACGTCCACGAGGAGCGAGAGCGTGGAGGAGTTTCTTAAGAGGGTCAAGGAGAAGTTCAGCATCAGAAGGATACACATAATACCCAAGAGGGACGTGGAGAGCTACGAGATACTGATGGACAGGGACAGGGGACTACTCTCGGTTCCGGTCAAACTGGAGGAGGGGAATGCTGTTATAATCTTTGAGCTGGAAAGCCCCTTCCAGCTCAACGACCCGCTTCTTGTTGGTTCTCTTGAGAGGGCAGGCAGGATGGTCAGTCTCTACATAGCGGGCTTCAGGGATGACTCTTCTCTCGGCAGGGCTATAAATATAAGCTGAGGTGAATTATGAAGACTACAAAGGAGGATAGGAAGGCTGACAAGTCCCTTGACCTGACCGGTCTCTCCTGCCCTGTGCCAATAGTGATGACTTCCGAGACAGTCAAGAGGATGAAGGAGGGCGAGGTCCTGAAGGTCGTTGCCACGGACCCGGGCTACGAGAGGGACCTTATAAGCTGGGCGAGGCAGACAGGGAACGAGATAGTGAGCGTAGAGAGGGAAGGGGACAAGACCGTGGCTTACATAAGGAAGAGGTCAGAGACTTCCGAGCCTTCCCTGATATACTGGATAAAGTTCCACGCCCTCGGCGTGAAGCTTCACCTGAGGTTATTCCTGATCAAGCTCAATCCCTTCAGAAGGAAGCCTGACCACTTCATAACCTTTGTGGCTATATCCGAAGGAACGAGAGCAGAAAAGTTCCTGAATGGCAGGTTCGGAGAGGTCCTCATACCCATACCCGATGAGATAGACCCAAGGTGCGGTGTCGTCCTGGCTCTGAGGGGAAGGGAAAAAGCCCTTGAGGTTTACGAGCTTCTCAGGAGGGAAGGCTTTGGGGTTGAGGCTGTCTACAGGAAGGAGGGCAGGGGCTACGTGAAGATCTACCCTTGAAAGGAGGGAGGTGTGGTGAAGAGACTGATATCGGTTCTGTGCATAGCCGGAGTCTCCTTCGGCTGGGAGGTGGGTATAAAGATAGGTAACGCTGACGTAGACTGGAAAGGGGCTGAGGGTAGGACCACCCTCCACGGGTTCGTCTCACTGTACCTGGACGGAAACTACCCTCTCTCACCTCTCGTATCCGTGGGTCCCTCAGGAGAGATAGGCTTCGGAAGGAGGGCCATAGGGGAGTTCTCCTGCCCGGGCTGGGGTCCCTGCAGGCTTGATCTTACCTACACAACTTTTGAGCTGAACGGGAAGGTTAAGGTCCGCTTCGTCCCTGCCCTTGAGGTCTACGGTGGTGCGGGCATATCCTACAGCAGGTTCGGGATAGACGCATACGACATACCCACGGGGGTAAGCATAGGGACTATAACAGACGAGAGGGGTGCAGGTTTTCAAGCCTTCGGTGGATTTCAGTTCAGGGTAAGGGGTGTAGGTATAGGCGGGGAGTATAAGGTCAAGAGGGTGGACACCGAGTCCATAGAAGGGGTGGACACCATAACCTTCGTCCTATCCTATGCCTTTTAGATATCCTCAGGTCTCACCCTGACCTGCTCTCCCGTCTCCATGTCCTTCAGGGATACGACGCCCTCCCTCATCTCATCCTCTCCCACTATGACCGCATACCTGTATCCCATCTTGTTGGCGAAGTCAAGCTGTTTCCTGAGATTTCCCTTCCTGTAGGAGAGCTCCGCCACTTTACCCTTCTCCCTTATTGTGTCCGTCACCTTGAGGGCGTAAGGTATGACATCACCGAAGGGTATTACGAAGTAGACAGGTTCCCGCTCTTTGGGTGTATCAACCAAGAGGGCTATCCTCTCTATCCCTGCCGCAAAACCGAGGGCCGGCGTCGGGGGTCCCCCGAACTCCTCAACAAGGTAATCGTACCTGCCTCCCGCTATGATGGCTGAACCCAGATCCGGAGACACGACCTCAAAGACTGTCCTCGTGTAGTAGTCAAGGCCCCTGACGAGGTGCGGGTTCTCTACGTAAGGGACGCCAAGGGCTTTAAGGTATTCACTCAGCTTAGAGTAGTGGTCCCTGCACTCTTCACAGAGGTAGTCGGTGACCCTCGGAGCTTCCTTCACCGCCTCCTTACATGTCTCAACCTTACAGTCAAGTACCCTGAGGGGGTTTCTGTCCTTCCTGTCAAGACAAACGGAGCAGAGCTTTTCGGATACAGAGTTCAGATACCCGACGAGGGCTTCCCTGTATGCGGGCCTGCAGACTTTACAACCTATGGAGTTTATCTCTATGTCCGCCTTTATCTTTAAGGTCTCAACTATCTCGTGGGCTACCTTTATGACCTCGGCGTCCGCATGGGGTTCAGCAACGCCGAAGACCTCAACCCCTATCTGGTGGAACTGCCTGTATCTGCCGGCTTGAGGTCTCTCGTGCCTGAACATGGGGCCTTCATAGAAGACCTTGTGGTAGGTTCTCTGTGCAAAGAGCCTGTTCTGGACGTAAGCCCTGACCGCTCCCGCTGTTCCTTCGGGTCTGAGAGCGAGCCTCCTGCCCTTTCTGTCCTCAAAGACGAACATCTCCTTCTGGACTATGTCCGTTGTCTCACCTATGCTCCTCTCAAAGAGGTCCGCATACTCTACTACCGGGAGTATGATCTCCTCAAAGTTGTGCCTCCTGAGTATGTCCCTTATCGTAGATGTGACGTAACGGAACTTCCTGAGATCCTCACCGAGTATGTCGTGAAAACCCCTCGGAGCCTGAAACTCTTCCCGCATCTGGGTCAGAGGCCCTTCTCCGCCATGAAGATAACGAGGTCCCTCAACCTGCAGGAGTAGCCCCACTCGTTGTCATACCATGCCGCGACGTGGACCAGGTTTCCTATCACCTGGGTGAGGGGTGCGTCAAATATGGCGGAGTGGGGATCCCCCACTATATCTGAAGAGACTATCGGGTCCTCCGTGACCTT
>JAJRQX010000085.1 GCA_024280065.1 Aquificota bacterium | reverse complement strand
TCCTCGTAACATTCGCTGTTCGGGTCCTCCTCTATCAGGTCCATTATGTCGCCGATCTTGAGCTTCCCGTTGCAGAGCTTAGCCCACTCCTGGAGTATCCTCTCAACGAGGAAGGAGCTTCTGAGAAGCCCCCTCCTCATTATCTTCCTTCCTATCTCTATCTGCTTCGCGTAGTGGATCTCCTGCTCTCTGGTGAGGAGTGGTATCTTCCCCATCTCCTTGAGGTAGAGCTTGACAGGGTCTCCGTCCCTCCCCATTACGGTGAAGGACTCCGCGGAGATCACCAGCTCATCAATCTGTTCCTTCTCTTCATACTCCTCTTCGCTCTCAACCACCTGTATGTTGTAGCTGGCGAGGATGTCCATTATCTCCTCAAACTCCTCCGAGGAGACCACGTCTTCGTCAAGGACCTCGTTTATCTCGTCGTAGGTCACAAAACCCTTCTCCCTTCCTATCTCGATCAGGTGCCTGATAGCCTCCCTGTCTACCATCTCCTACCTCCTACACAAATTTATTAAAGATATGTGATTTGGGTCATCTTTCAAGCCCAACGCCTCTTCCTCCTGAGGGCCAACGGTCTGAAGCCTCCCCTGTGTGTTCTTACCCATTCTCTTACCGTTTCCCTAAGGCTCTTGGCCTCGCTTATCTCCTCCTCAGGGATGTCTATCCTGAGCCTCCTCAAGGCCTCCTCAAAGCCCTCCTCAAGCCTTTCCACCTTAAGGCTCATCACCTCCTCAGGGACCTCGTAGAACTCCTCCTTAAGGATACTCTCCGCTATCTCCCTGACCCTCGGTGACAGGTTGAGTTCTTCAAGGTTTAGTTCCGGCTTCAGTTCCATTAAACCCTTTAAAAAGACCCTTTCCGTCCAGCTAAGCTTCGGGAGTTCGTCCTCCCCGTTATCCCTAAGGACCCTCTCCCTCGGATACATCTGGGAGAGGAGGACCTCCTGAGGTATGCGGGTGATCCTGCTGAGGTCTGAGACCATGGTATAGGCCCTTATCTCGTCCTTCATGAAGGAGATAAAGTACATAAAGTCCTTTATGCGAGCCTCTGGTTCTTTGCCCTCCTTTATGTCCGCCATAAGACCCTCAAACAGCTCCATCGCTGACCCTAAAACCCTCCTTAGGGCTTCCTTTCCCTCCTTCCTTATAAGTTCCTCAGGGTCAAGTCCCTCGGGAAGTAATGCGGGGTAAACCTCCAGACCCTCCTTCAGCAGATAGGGGACCGCCACCCTGACCGCCCTCCTTCCGGCTTCATCACCGTCAAAGAGCAGGTAGACCCTTTTGACGAACCTGGAGAGTATCTTCGCGTGGTCCTCACCGAAGGATGTTCCCAATGGAGCCACAGTGTTCCTGAAACCCTCCTGGTGCATACGCATAACGTCAAAGTATCCCTCAACGACGATAGCGTAGCCCAAGTCCTTCATGTAGCCTATGCTTTCCGAGAGGCCGAAGAGGACCTTCCTCTTCTTGAAGACCTCACTCTCGGGGGAGTTTATGTACTTGGGTCCATCACCCTTGAGGTCCCTTCCTCCGAAGCCGACCACCCTTCCCTTCTCGTCCTTGACGGGTATGACGAGTCTTCCTAAGAAGAGGTCTCTGTACTTGCCTTCGCCCACTTTGGCCACGTTCCCGGTTCTTTCGTAGACCTCAAGACCCTCTATCTCTTTCAGAAACCTAACGAGCTCCTCGGAGGAGGTAGAGTAGCCGAGGCTGAACCTCCTGACTGTTGACGTGTCTATACCCCTCTCTTTGAGATACTCCAAGACCTCAGAGCTTTGGCGTATCTTCCTGTGGTAGAAGCCTGCTACCTCCTCAAGGACTTCTATAATCTTCTGTTTTTCGGAGGACTCCTCTCTTATCCTTACCTTTATACCGTAGCGTCTTGCTAGGATCAGAGCGGCCTGACCGTAGGAGACGTTCTCGTACAGGGATACGAACCTTATGGCATCACCGCCCACGCCACACCCGAAGCACTTGAAGATCTGCCTTGAGGGAGACACGTAGAAGGAGGGTGTCCTGTCAGGGTGAAAAGGGCAGTTGGTCCTGTAGCTGGATCCTACCCTCTCAAGGTTCAGGTATTCGGAGATGACCTCAACTATGTCTAACTCTCTCCTGAGGTCCTCTAAGTCTGATGACATTATCTCTTGAGAATTTAAACCTACCCGCTGGGGTGTCAAGAATCTGAGAGTCTCCTGAGGACCTCCCTGTAGCCCTCAAGTAGGTCTCCGAGGTCAAATCTGAACCTGTCCTTGTCAAGTTTCTCTCCAGTCCTCATGTCCCAGAGGCGCATGGAGTCTGGGGTTATCTCGTCCACCACAGCAACGCTGCCGTCCGGGAGCTTACCGAACTCTAACTTGAAGTCCACAAGCCTTATGCCCTTTTCCGTGAATATCCTTGACAGGATCTCGTTTACCCTGAGGGCTGTCTTCCTCATTAAGGGTATGGCCTCGGGTGGAGCCAGCTTCAGGAGGACTATGTGGGCCTCGCAAACTGGGGGGTCGTGGAGTTCATCGCTCTTCATGAAGAACTCAACTAAGGGAGGATCAAACTCGGTCCCCTCCCTAATGCCCAGCCTCCTCACTATGCTACCGGTGGCCACGTTTCTGACAACCACCTCAACGGGGAACCTCTCCGCCCTCCAGACGAGCATCTCTCTGTCCGATACCCTTCCTATGTAGTGGGTCCTTACGCCCTCCCTCTCAAGGATCTCAAAGATCAGACAAGATATGGTGTTGTTCAGGACGCCCTTTTCCTCTATTTCAGCCTTTTTCACACCGTCAAAGGCGGAAGCGGTATCCTTGAAGAGGAGTATGAGCTTTTTCGGGTCCTCCGTTTCGTAAACTACCTTCGCCTTGCCCTCGTATAACTTCCTTTTCCTCTCCACAGTAAGAAAATTATAGATCCCATGAGAAACCTGCTCTTTTTAGTTATCCTCTTCTCATTCTCTTTGGCGGGTTTTGTGTGGAGTGAGGCCTTTAAAGGTTTCAAGGACCTTATAGTTCCCCTACTCGTGGTCATAATGCTGAGCATGGGGGTTACCCTTACGCCTGAAGACTTCAGGAGGATACTCAGGAGACCCGTAATGATCCTGTACGGTGCCCTGCTCCAGTTCACCGTCATGCCTATTGTTGGCTTTCTCGTGGCCCTACTTCTGGGAGGGAATCCAGACCTTGTGGCAGGTTTTGTCCTTGTAGGATCAGCTCCGGGAGGAACAGCCTCAAACCTGATCACCTATCTCTCGGGGGGCGACCTCCCCTACTCCATATCCATGACGACCCTCTCCACCTTGCTGTCCCCTCTCCTTACACCTCTCTGGACTCTGATCCTGGCGGGCAAGTTCGTTCCCGTTCCCTTCATGGGTATGGCCCTGACTACACTCAAGATAGTTGTGCTCCCGGTTTTGGCTGGCATGGTCATCAGGAGGTTCGCTGGAGATCTGGTGGTCAGGTTTGAAGCTGTACTGCCTTACATCTCCATAACCGCCATATCCTTTATAATAGCGGTTATCTTCGCCCTGAACGTGGAGAAGCTGAGTGAGGTATCCTTAACTGTAGTTGCGGGTGTTCTTGTCCACAACTCCCTCGGTTTCCTCTTTGGGTTCCTGCTTGGGAAGATCGCCGGGCTTGACAACAGGCTCGCCAAGACCCTGTCCATAGAGGTCGGTATGCAGAACTCGGGCCTATCAACTGTTCTCGCCATAAAGTATTTCTCCACCTTATCCGCTCTTCCTTCCGCTGTCTTTAGCCTGTCCCAGAACATAATAGGTGTACTGATATCCATACTTTTCAGGCGGATATGATCAGTCCTCAAGCCTTTTCATGTCCCTGTAAGCGTTCAGGAAACCAGCAATAACGCCTATGAAGAAGAACAGAAGTAAACCCCAAGGAGATGTCCTTACCCCAAACCAACCCTCCATCGCGTAGTCCACACCGTAGCCCACTAGGAGTCCTGCTATTATGCCTCCCAGAAGGTTAAGGCCTACGGTGAGGGCCGCTATGTCCTTGAACCTCATGATACAAGCTCCACATACCAAGAGTATACAGCGTAGGCTGTGTACAGGGTCAGGAACAGAGCACCCTCCCACCTTGATACGGTGTATCTGCTTCCCGTATAGTTGGAGAGAAGGAGGGCTAAGGTGGCTATGAAAAGGACGCCCAGGTCCCTGAAGACCCTGTCAGGGACCGGTATGGGGTGTATCAGAGAGCTCGTTCCCAGAACCAGAGATACGTTGAAGATGTTAGAACCGGCCACATTCCCGAGGGCGAGGTCGGGGTTTCCCTTAAAGGCAGCAACAGCCGAGGTGGTCAGCTCGGGAAGGGATGTACCTATGGCTATGAGGAATAGACCCACTATGACCTGACTGACACCCAGGGTGTTAGCTATCTCCACACCCCCGTCCACCGTCCACTCGGACCCGAGAACCAGACCCACCAGTCCTAAGCTGACGTAAGATATACACTTCAGGTATCCCATAGGCCTCTCCTGAACTCTCTCCTCCTTTTCAAGGAAAGCGGCTAAGAAGTACAGGTAACCCAGGAAGGTGGTTATGAGTACGAGGCCCTCGGACCTTGATATGGTAGCATGGGAGACACCGTCCATGAACCTGTCGCTCACCATGGCGAAGAGGATCAGTATGCTCAGGAAGTTAAGAGGTATCTCTTTCTTGACGAAAGTCCTGTTCACAGAGAGGGGTTTTATCAGGCTTGCCACACCTAGGATGAGCAGTATGTTGGCTATGTTAGACCCGACGACGTTCCCGAGGGTTATCTCCGAGGCACCCTTCAGGCTTGCACCTATGTTCACCGTGAGCTCAGGAAGGGACGTCCCGAAGGCGACGAGGGTGAGACCAACCACGAACTCGGGTATTCCCGATCTCCTTGCTATAGCCGAGGACCCGTCTATCAGGAGATCGGCACCTTTCACGAGCAGGGCTATGCCGACGCAGAACTTGAGAAAGCTGAGGGCCAGCTCTTCAGCCATAGCTCCTGAAGTATTTTAAACCGCTCCTCCGCTCTCCCCTTAATGTCTCCGTCTCCAGAGTCTCTCTTAAATTTCTCAAAGTCTTCCCTCAGGGAGGCCAAGTGTCTCCTCAGCCTATCTCTGCTCACAGGTTTCTCCGCCTGTATCTTCGGGTTGCCTTCCCTGAGTCCTTCGGGGAAATACCAGTCTCTGAACCATGTAAAACCTCTCTTTCCCAGCTCAAAGCCGAGGCGTGATAGGGCCGGAGGAACTCCGAGGGAGAGCTCCCTTACCGTTTCCCTGTCTTCTATATACTCAAAGAAGACCTTCCCCGTTCGCCTGCCCAGGGTGTCAAGGACCTTCCTCTCAAGGTCGGAGCCGAAGAAGGGTCTGTCCTTCACACGGGGAGATACAGAGAAGACCTCCACCCAGCCCCTGTAGTAGGACCTCCCAGGAAAGAGGAGCATTTTCAGAACCTCAGAACCCTCCCAGAGAACCTTTATCAGGAACTCACCCTCAAACCTGCCCTTGGAAAGCTCAGGTTCAAACCCTTCAGAACTGAGATCATTCAGGATAGCATTCACGTCCATGATGCATTAAAATTAAACAATCACACAGACCGTAGCAAAGGCCTATTTCCTCTACTTTTCATGCTTGAGCAGGCCCAGTTGTCCTCTCCTTTTAGTCTCCGTAGATCGCCTTGAGGAGGTCCTCGGCGGATACTCCCGGAAAGTCTATGTCTTCCCTGCTGAGGAACTCCTCTATTCTCCTGAGAACCTCTTCCCTCCTGAAGGGAACGCCTATGAGGGACCTCTCAAGGTCGTCTAGGGAGTCCTTGGGGTACAGGGTGAAGTCTCCCCTTATCCTCACGTCCTCTATCCTGTCGTTCCTTATCAGGACCTCCGCCTTCACGAGGCCTCCCTTCGCTTTGTGGACCCCGTTCCTTACGTGGACACCCTCCCTTATCTTTATCGTCCTGTACTTTCTGCCCGTGTCTTCAAGGAGAAACTCCTTGGAGGTGAAGAGAGTCTTAAGGTCATCCGCAAGCCTGATCGCCTCCTCCGGTACCTCCGCCTCCCCGTCTATGTCAAGGACTTTTGAGAACTCCTCCACTATAAGGTCCTCCACCTCCTTGTAGTCTGGGAGCCTGCCCGTCTCCCTCTCTACCCACGTTATGTTCTCCTCAAGACTCTTATGGATCTTGTCCCTGAACTTTTCCTCCGGAACCTTAAACAGCTGGGCCATGAGGTC
>JAJRQX010000084.1 GCA_024280065.1 Aquificota bacterium | reverse complement strand
TGATCCGATGGACGAGAACACCGATGTCGGTCCCATGATAACCCAGAAGGAAACCCTCAGGATAAGGGAGTGGATAGAGGAGGCTGTTAGTATGGGAGCCAGACTTGAGGTAGGGGGTGTTGCCTGTGCGGAGAAGACAGCCCTCTTTGAACCCACAGTTGTCTCGCTCGTACCTCCTGATACGAAGCTCTTTAAGGAGGAGGCCTTCGCCCCCGTGGTGATAGTGGACCCTTACAGGGATGTGGATGAGGCTGTGGATATGGTCAACAACTCGGAGTACGGCCTCCAGCTCGGTGTCTTCACCAAAGATATAAATGTCGCCTGGGAGTTTATAAGGAAGGCGGAAGTCGGAGGTGTTCTCATAAACGAAGGTCCTACTTTCAGGGTGGACCACCAGCCCTACGGCGGGTTCAAACACTCAGGGGTGGGGAGGGAAGGTCCCAGGTTTGCGGTTGAGGACTACACGGAGATAAAGACGGGTATATTTGATCTAACCTGAAGGAGGTAATTCAATGAGCATAAGGCACCAGATGAGGCAGAAGGTTGAGGACCTTTTTAAGGTTATGATAGATGACCAGGACTTTCCGAAGGATCAGGAGGTCACCGTATACGTGGCCTTCGTACCCAAGGCGGGTGACTACACGGAGGAGGAGATAGAGGTCTCCGAGCAGGAGCTGGACACCTCGGACCCGGAGTCCGTCAAGAAGTTTCTGGACAGGACCACGAGGGAGGCCCTTGAAGCGGATGTAAAAGATCTGAAACTCGCCTGTTACGTCTTTGAGAGGGAAGGAGGCCTTAAGGTTGTGGCCAAGGAGGAGGTCAATGAGGAGGTTATCCTCTCCCACATAGAGCGTATGAGGGAGGAGGTCTGACCAGAGGAAAGGATGAGTGTAGCCTGCGTGATCCTCGCCGCAGGAGAGGGAAGGAGGGTAGGTTTCAGGAAGCAGTTTATGGAGATATGCGGTAAACCCCTCTACATGTATTCTCTGGAGAAGGCCCTGAAAGTATTTGATGAGGTCCTCTTAGTAGTCCCGGAGGACTCCCTTGAGAGGGTTCCCGTTCCCGAGGGAGTTAAAAAGGTGGCGGGCGGGAAGGAGAGGCAGGACTCGGTCCTGAACGGTATCTTAGAGACGGAGGCGGAGGTTGTTGTTATACACGATGCGGTAAGACCCTTGGCCACGGAGGAGATGTTCAGACAGGTCTCCTCTCTCGGTGATTACGACGGTAAGGTTGTTGCGGTTCCCTCAAGGGACACAGTGAAGGAGGTCTCAGGCGAGTCCGTTCTAAGGACCGTTGACAGGACCCATATCTGGCTCTCCCAGACACCTCAGGGTTTTAAAAGGAAAGTCCTCCTTGAGTGCCACTTCAGGGCGAGGAACGAGGGCTTTTACGGAACTGACGATGCGAGCCTTCTGGAGAGATACGGCTACAAGGTGGGTGTGGTCTTGGGCTCCTACTGGAACATCAAGCTAACCTACAAGGAGGACATACAGTTCCTTGAGAGGTTGCTGTGTAAAGATGTTCAAGTCTGATGTCTCCTCCTTGCCTTCTCAAGCCACTCAAGGAAAAGGGCGAGGAAGATACCCAGGAAGAGGGCAGACACAAAGGAGACCCCAAGTATGAGGGCCTTTTTCGGCTTTGAGGGTCTGTCGGGGATCTTGGGTGGAAGTAAAGTGTCAAAGGCTTTAATATTTTTAAGCTCACTTTCTATCTCCTTAAGCCTGATTTTAATCTCTGCTATGTCGGAATATATGTTAAAGTATGGCCTCCCAGACCTATCAAAGATTCTTGTCATTTCCTCAAGCCTGTTCAGTGTTCTGATGAGTTCCTCTCTTTCTGAAGAGAGGAGAGCCTTCACTGTGTTAAGCCTCTCCTTCACATAAGGAAGGTTCTCAAGTTTATCAATTATCTCCTTATACACCTCTCTCACAGCCTCTGGCCTGTAAACTTCTACAGTCACCTCAACGCTTTCAGCTTCCCTGATCAACTTCGGGGAGACAGTCCTCACATCCGGTGTTCTGGGACTAAGGTTTTTAATACTCTCAACAAGCTCACGGGATGTGAGGATGGGTACTGGTTCGTTAATATTCTCTATGGTGGGGTCTTGTCTCGGTTTTATAATAAACCTGCCTTCGTAAACAGGTTTGGCTGTCAGGATGTACACGCCTGAAGCTGTAAGGCAGAGGATCAGCGTTCCCAGGATGACCTTCCACCTTCTCTTCAGCCTGAGCCAGAGGTCGTAAAGATCTATCTCGTCCTCGTAAAGGCTCTCTTCCCTCCTCCTCTCTTCCATGCTAATAATATTAGCATGCCGTTTAAAAACCTCGGTGAGTTCGTAAAGGCCCTTGAGAAGGAAGGTGAGCTCGTCCGTATAAGGGAACCGCTGTCACCTGTACTTGAGATAACCGAGGTTATAGACAGGACTGTGAAGATGCCGGGGGGAGGCCCTGCCCTCCTCTTTGAGAGGGTAGAGGGATACGACATACCTATAGTCGCAAACCTATACGGGTCCGAAAGAAGGATTAAGATGGCTCTCGGTTATGAAAACCTGGAGGATATAGGCTGGAAGCTGTACAGGATACTGAGGCCAGAAGTTCCTAAGACCTTCCTTGAGAAGCTGAAGCGTCTCCCAGAGCTGAAGAAGCTGAACGATGCAATACCCAAGACCGTAAAAAAGGCTCCTGTTCAGGAAGTTGTCCTAAAGGACCCCGACCTTCTCTCCCTCCCGATCCCCAAGTGCTGGCCTAAGGACGGAGGGAGGTACATAACCTTCGGTCAGGTGGTAACGGAAGACCCGGAAAGCGGTATAAGAAACGTAGGTCTTTACAGGCTCCAGGTCCTGGATAAAAATAGGCTTGCTGTCCACTGGCAGATCCATAAGGACGGGAACCACCACTACTGGAAAGCAAAGAGGCTGAGGAAAAGACTTGAGGTGGCTGTGGTCATAGGGGGTGAGTCACCGCTTCCCTACGTTGCCAGCGCACCCCTCCCTCCAGAGGTGGACGAGTATCTCTTTGCGGGGATAATA
>JAJRQX010000083.1 GCA_024280065.1 Aquificota bacterium | reverse complement strand
TTCTGGGCTGCGAGCTGGGCTGCGTAAGGTGTGCTTTTCCTCGTTCCCTTAAAGCCCACGGTTCCCCCGCTCTCCCATACTATCGTGTTGCCCTGCATATCCGTTATGTTCACTATGGTGTTGTTGAAGGTAGTGTGTATGTGAACTATACCTTTGGTTACGGTCCTCTTCTGCTTCTTCTTCCTGGCCATAGGTTCACCTCCTCACTTGGCGGACTTGGCCCTTCTGGCTGTTCCTGCAACCGTCTTCCTCTTACCCTTCCTCGTCCTCGCGTTGGTCCTTGTCTGCTGGCCCCTGACGGGAAGGCCTCTGGCGTGTCTCTGTCCTCTGTAGCAACCCATGTCTATCAGCTTCTTGATGTTCAGCTGGACCTCTCTCCTGAGATCTCCTTCAACTTTGTAGTGCTCGTCTATATACTTCCTCAGGATGTTGAGCTCCTCCGAGGTCAGCTCACCTACCCTCTTCTTGCAGTCTATTCCCGTCCCTTCACATATCTCCCTTGCCCTTGACCAACCTATTCCATAGATGTAGGTGAGAGCCACCTCAAGCCTCTTGTGGTCGGGAAGGTCAACACCTGCTATCCTCGCCATCTCCTAACCTCCTACCCTTGTTTCTGCTTGTGTTTCGGGTTCTCGCATATCACATATACTCTCCCCTTCCTCCTGACTATCTTACACTTGGCACACCTCTTTCTGACGGAAGCTCTTACCTTCATGGACTACCTCCTCAGAGCCTGTAAACTATCCTTCCCCGGGTAAGGTCGTAGGGCGAGAGTTCCACCCTCACCCTGTCTCCGGGGAGTATCCTTATGAAGTTGATCCTCATCTTGCCCGATATGTGGGCGAGGACCTCATGGCCGCTCTCCAGCTTCACCCTGAACATACCGTTCGGCAGGGCCTCCGTTACCTCTCCTTCCATAACGATCCCCTTCTCCTTCTCATGCTCCTGCTTCTTCTTCTTACCCATCTCAGATCTCCGTAAGAACCATAGGTCCGTTCTTGGTTACAGCGACCGTGTGTTCAAAATGGGCTGAGGGGCTACCGTCCTTAGTCCTTACCGTCCAGCCGTCACCGTCATGGACCGTCTCCTCAGTTCCGAGGGCGAACATAGGCTCTATGGCTATGACCATACCCTGCCTGAGCTTCACGTCCTTCTTGCCAAGATCCTTCCTGTTGTTGGGAACAAAGGGATCCTCATGGACCTTCCTCCCTATGCCGTGTCCGCCGTATCTGAGGACGGGGTAAACCCCGAACTCCTCCGCGGTTGAGTGTATAGTCTCCACTATGTCGCTGAGCCAGTTTCCGGCAACCGCCTTCATGACCGCCCTGTCAAGGGCCTCCTTCGTAGCCCTCATAAGTCTCTCCTTCTCCTCTCCTACGTTCCCGACCGGCACGGTTATAGCTGAATCACCAGCGTAACCATCTATTATAACACCAAAATCTATGCTGACCAAGTCTCCCTCCTTTATGACCCTGTCCTTCCTGGGGAGTCCGTGAACCACCTCGTCGTTTATGGAAACACAGAGGGCGGCGGGATACCTCTCCGTGTGGAAGGGCGGTCTGTAGTTGAGGAAAGCGGGTTTTGCACCCCTTTTCCTTGCTTCCTCCCTCGCTATCATCTCAAGGTCCCAGGGTGTCACCCCGGGCTTTACGTTCTCAGCGAGTACCTGGAGTATCTCCGCAACTACATGGCAAGCTTTTTTAATCTTCTCTATCTCCTTGAAGGAGTAAAGCTCAATCCCTCTTCGCATCTATCACCCTCTTGACCTGGGAATAGACCTCAGCGATAGGTTTTGAGGCGTCCAAGGTTATTAATATACCCTTCCCTCTGTAGTAATCAACGAGGGGAGAGGTCTGGTCCCTGTAAACCCTCAACCTCTCCCTAACGACATCCTCCCTGTCGTCCTCCCTTTGGATGAGCTTGGAACCGCACCTGTCACAGACCTCGTTCTTCTGAGGTGGGTTGAACTTTACGTGGTAAACCGCCCCGCACTCGGGACAGGTCCTCCTGCCAGAGAGTCTCTCAACCACCGTATCGTCGGGAAGGTCAAAGAGGAGAGCAAGGTCTACCTTCTTCCCCCTTCTCTCAAGCATACGGTCAAGGGCCTCCGCCTGGGGAACTGTCCTCGGAAAGCCGTCAAAGATCACACCACCCTCTTCCGGCATGACCTCCTCTATCAGAGCTACTATAAGGTTGTCTGGAACGAGCTCACCTCTGTCCATGTATTCCTTAGCTTTCTTCCCGAGGGGAGTTCCCCTCTTCACCGCGTTCCTCAGTATGTCTCCCGTTGATAGGTGGATGTAGCCGAGCTCTTCGGAGAGCCTCCTGGCCTGTGTCCCCTTACCTGCTCCCGGTGGTCCGAGGAACACTAAGTTCATAGCTTTCCTATTATACTACCTGTAAATCTCCTCAAGGACGGTTCCCTTAGGCTTTGGGTCTCCGTAGAGGTGCTGGTCTACCTCCTCCACAGCGCTCGTCCTCACTATCCCGATGTGGTGCTCGTTCTTCAGGAAGAAGTGGTAGCCCCCTTCATCGTGCTGGGGATGGTCAAATACCATCATCGGCATGTAGCCGAAGAGTCCAGCTTCCTTTAAGAGCGGCCTCAGCTCCCTCAACCTCCTGAAGGTCTGGACTACCTTGTGGTCCCATCCCGTGGGGTCAAACTCCCCTGGGTCTATCTGCAGATCACCGTCGGTATCGTTCCAGGTTCCGCTCGCAACCGCTATGTAGCCGAGGAGTACAGGCTTCCCGTACATGTCCCTGAGGAACCAGGTCAGGTTCAGTATCCTTTCGGGAAGGTAGTCTATACCTATTTCCTCTTCCGTGTATATCTTGGGCTGACTGGGGTTGCTCGGGTCTTTGCTGAACTGGGAGACCATTTCCTGAAAGCACATGAAGTCAAGCCTGTCAACTATGTGGGCGTAAACGTTGTCCGCTTTTATCCAGGAACCTATATCTCCGAGGGCACAGTTTTCATAACCGCAGGAGGGGTTTGTGTCGTTGGCGTTCCTGCTCCCTGCATCCATCATGCAGAGGGAGATGAGGGTATCGGGAAGCTCGGACCTTACCTTATCCACAGCTGTCCCTATTATGTTCGCGAACTTTTCCCCTGCAACCGGGTCGTTCACTATACTTGGGATGTTGAATTCGGGCTCAAAGATGAGGAGCTTCTTACCCTGTATCTTCTTGAGGAATTGGATGACCCTATCCACATCGCTCAGAAACTCCCTGACCTCCTGATCGGAGGGGACACCGGTAAGGCCGTCTCCGAAATACCAATACATGAATACGGGAACGTAGCCTGCGGATACGAGGGTGTTGAGCTGGTCTACGTCAAACCAGCTCTCCTGCCAGTTCTTCGTCAACCAGAAGACCAGGAACTTGGAGTTCCTGAGGTATCCCTGGAGGTTCTCAAAGGCTGCCGGGTCAAACCTGAGGATCTTCGTGTATTTTGGGTTTGAACCTATGGTGTCGTCCAAAAGCAGGTCGTGGACGCTCATCCAGACGACCGTGTTGTTCTCTCCGTAGAAGTCCCAGAAGAACCTGTCACCGAAGCCCACATTGAGGTCGGAGAAGATAGGGTCCCCGCCTCCGGGAGGGACCACCTCCTCGGGCGGACCGCAGCACAGAACCGCCGTAAGCAGAAGGGCAAAGGCTACCCTTACCTCCCCTCACCTCCTCTTCCTTATGAACCCTTTATACTTCTTCGTAAGTAAATTTGCTTCTATCTGCTTGAGCGTGTCAAGGGCTACCCCGACCACTATGAGGGCTGTCGTCCCGCCGAAGTAGAAGGGAACGTTCAGCCACAGGCTTATGAAAAGGGGTATTATGGCCACCACAGATAGGAATATGGC
>JAJRQX010000082.1 GCA_024280065.1 Aquificota bacterium | reverse complement strand
CCTTAAAATATTAGCCTATGGAAAAGGAAAAGCTTAAGCGGATGATAAGGGAGAGGGCTTTGAAGGTTGCGGAAAAACCCGTATTCAGGCTGGCTTCGGGAAAGATGAGCAGGTTTTACGTGGACCTGAAGACGGTAACCTTTGACCCTGAAGGGAACTATCTTGTGGGCAAGCTCATGTTCAGTATGATAAAAGAGTTCAGACCAGACCTCGTCGGGGGTCTAACCCTCGGGGCTGACCCTATAGCCTACGCGGTTTCCTTCGTTTCCCTTCAGGAGGGTGAACCCATAAGACCTATAGTGGTGAGGAAGGAGCCCAAGGACCACGGAACACGCAGGCAGGTGGAGGGTTTATTTAAGGAGGGGGAGAGGGTGGCTGTAGTTGAGGATGTGATAACTACAGGAGGATCTTCCTTAAAGGCTGTCAAGGCATGCAGGTCCGCGGGGCTTGAGGTTGTAGGTGTCTTCTCCGTAGTTGACAGGGAGGAGGGTGGCAGGGAGACCCTGGAGAGGGAAGGTGTCAGGCTCTTCTCTCTGTTCAAGCTATCAGAACTCCTTCAATGTTAGGTATACTCCTCGCCCTCGCCTCCGCCCTCTTCTGGGCCACAAACGACGTGTTCAACAAGAAGAGTCTTCTTAAGGGTTACGGTGAGAACTTCGTCCTCTGGATAAGGTTCCCTGTTGGTGCTCTGATACTTACACCCCTCGGGGGAGCTTACTGGGACCTTAACCTCACGGTCCTCTGGACCACCTTCATCTGGCTACCCCTTGAGGTGGTGGCCTCCGTCCTCTTCATAAAGGGTATAAAGCTCGCTCCCCTTTCCCTGGGCGTTCCCTTCTTCGCCTTCATGCCCATGTTCTCCGCCCTCTTCGGAATACCCCTGCTCGGTGAGTTCATAGATCTGAAAGGGTGGTTAGGTATAACCCTCATACTGGTCGGGTCCTTCATGATCACGGGAGGGTCTCCGGGGTCTTTCTTCAGGGCTAACAGGGGGAGTCTGTACATGATACTCTCAGCTCTGCTCTTTGGCTTTAACGTGGTCCTCGGTAAGTTCGTTATAGTGGAGAGTAACCCCTTCTTCTTCTCCTGGTATTACTGCGTCGCTATGACCCTGGGTCTTATACCTCTTGTGGGCTTTAAGGAGCTCCTCAGGAAGGAGAACTACATGAACCCCCTGAACCTTCCGATGGGTGTCCTCTTTTCCTTAGGCATGGTCACCTACAGCTGGGCCATGGTGTACACATACGCCTCCTACGTCGCCTCGGTTGAGCGGGTAGCCATAATACTTGACGTTCTGTACGGGAAGGTCTTCTTCGGGGAGAGGATAAGAAAGGGTAGCTTTCTGGGTTCAGTCCTTATGGTTACAGGAGCGGTGATGCTGGGAGCTTAGGTACTCGTTCTTGTACCTCACGTAGTTCTCCGCGGACTCCTCTATGAGCTTTATCTCTTCGGGTTTGAGGTCTCTCACGACCTTTGCCGGGACTCCTATGACGAGGACGCCCGAGGGTATCTTCTTGCCTGGTGGTATCAGGGCTCCGGCTCCCACGATCACGTAGTCCTCTATCTCAACACCGTCCATGATAACCGCTCCCATGCCAACGAGTATGTTGTTCCCTAAGGTACAGCCGTGGAGTATAACCCTGTGTCCAACGGTCACGTTGTCCCCCACTACGGTCGGGTGGGTCTCGTGGGTGACGTGGACCACCGAGTTGTCCTGTATGTTCGTTCTCCTCCCTATCCTTATATAGTTGACATCCCCCCTTATTACGGAACCGAACCAGACGGAAGAGTCCTCACCTATCTCAACGTCGCCTATAACATAGACATTCTCGGATAGGTAGACGGTTGGGTGTATCTTCGGAAACACACCTCTGTAGGGTTTTATCACGGCCATGGCTTATTATGTTATTACATCTGGGTTTTTTGTCGTCAGCGTTCTGATACGCTTTCTCATCCATAGAAGACCGCTTACTACCATAACCGCAAGGGTTATACCGCCCGCCAAAGGAAGGGCTAAGGTTTCGTTCACCCTTATCAGGGTGTCCCAGAGGAAGAGGAACAAGAGATAAAAACCGTAGAGTATGAAGAGGAACGATAGGACCTGCCACACCTTCCTCAGTATCTCCCGCATGCCTTAGATTATACTACCTGACGGAAATGAGACGCTTCAGCTGGTTCTCAATAACGAAGGAGAAGGCGGAGGGAAGCTTTGATATATCCTGAACGCTTATGCCCGTTCTGTCAAAGTATTCCTTAACCATCCTGGTAGCCTCACCCACACCGACGCCCACTACGGGAAACCTCTGCTTCACCTGAAGTATGTAAGACTTCAGGTCCTCACCCTTTATGCCCCTCGTCGGCTCGCCGTCCGTAAACAGGATCATTATCCCCCTCATCCCGGTCTTCTTGGTGAAGAGCTCAAGGCTCTCAAGACCCACGCTGACCGCCTTGCCGAGGTCCGTCCCCCCACCTATCCTTGACGCAACCTCCATTATGCGGGCCTTAACCGTTCTGTAATCCTCCTCAAAGCCCTTTATCTCGTAGACGCTCTCGTTAAAGACCTTCACCGAGAAGGGCATTCCCAGTCTGTCAAGGACCTCCGAAAATAGGATCAGTGACCTTATCGCATTCGTTATCTTGTCCTCCTTTCTCATTGATGCGGACACGTCAAGGAGTAGCTCAAAGGCGAGATTTTTTCTCTCCGGGACCTCCTTCCTCGCGTATATCTTTCCCCTCCTTATCGGGACCTCGGTGGGTATCTTCCTGAAGTTAAGACGCTTACCCCTGATGTATGCCCCTCCCCACCTCTCTTCCTCCTGAGGTAGCAGGCTATCAAACCTCCTCCTGAAGTAGTCTACGTAAGGGAGGACGGTTCTCATCATAGCCCTGTATCTCCTGAACTCCTCCTCCTTGAGGCCGTGTTCCTTCATGAACTTTCTGTCCCGCTCCGAAAGGTTCTCCTCCTTTTTGGTCATGGAACGCAAGGAGCTCAGAGCCCTGTCCTCCTCCCATGCCTTGAATATGAAGGTTAGGAAGCCCCTGTGTTCTATATCCACCTCAAGGGTCCTCGGGAGAAAGTGCCTCAGGAATTTGAGATCCCTGTCAAGCATGTCAAGATAGCTCATCTGCTTCATATAGTCCCTCATCCAGTCCGGGAGGTTGCCGAGGACCTTCAGGATCTCCTTTCTCGTCTCAATCTCCATGGATTCAGCCTTTGAGTTTTTAAAGCTGTAGACTAAGTCCCTTATCCTCTCCGGCAGCTTGCTCAGGACGTCCGTCATTATCCTCCCCCTGTGGGCGTCCTCCCTCCTCCTTCCCCTGGCCTCGTCTATGAGGAGGTCAACGTAGTTTATGTCCCTGGCTGTATCCACGAGGGTGCGGAACCTGGGCCAGAGGTCCTCCATCAGTATGTCGTAGGAGGTCTGGGGGTCTTCCTCTCTTAAGTATTCGTGGACGAACCTGTCCAAGGAGTCCGCGTATTTAGTCTCCTCCGGACCGAATGGGACCTCGTCACCTATCCACTTATACACGAGGGATAGAGCTACTCTGTGGTGGAGGTAAGAGGCCTGAACTTCCCCCAGGAGTTCCCTATACATCCGCTTGAAGCCTTCACGGGCAGAGGGGACTTCCGAGACGACCTTCGCGTCCGCCTTCAGGGACTCAAGGACCGCGAACAGGACAAGGAAGGAGGTCGGGACGTATCCTGCCCTGAAGACTTCCCTCTGGCCTGTTCTCCAGTGGGGGAAATAAGTGTTCAGAAGGTAGCCGGCCTCGTGCCTGAGTACACTCAGGGAGACTTCTTCGTTCTTCCTCATCAAATCTACCACGCTGAAGACTATACCTTTGGGTTTCCTTACCTCAGCGGGTATGTGATCCACCTCGCCTCTAGCCCAGGCCTCCATGAGGGGTAGGTGCTTAGGGTCCCAGCCGGAACCCCAGCCTTCGTATGAGGGCTGAACCTCTATACCGAACTCCTCAGATATCAGTGAAGCTAAGGCTCTCCACCTCTCCTTCATTCTTCAACTCTTTTGACCTTGAGCTTTCTGTAAACCTGCTTTATCTCATCGGAGAAGTTACTACTCTCGTAAGGCTTGAGCTTCATGGTCTTCACAAGCTCAACCCAGCTCCTTTCTATGAGAACGTAGGTAACACCAAGTGCTATAAGGAGGACCGCGTATCCTATAAGGTCAAGGTAGGTGAACCTATGGTCAAACATAGCTATTACTATCTCTCTGACTACAAATACTATGCCAGCTTCAAGCATCTGCCTCTTCCTTATCCTTCTATATTCAATGACATCTAGGAACACCCTGAAAAGTTCTATCAGAACGAAGAAGTTAAGTATGTTCTTTATCAGGAGTTTGAAGGCTTCCTCATGCTCTATCCTGAGCTGGCCCTCAACCACATAAGCGGTGAAGAGTCTGAGGTCATACAGGATTATACCTATGGCTATTATCAGGGTGAGGATTATTATGGGAACGGTTAGGATAACGAGCAGATTTACAAAGGAGTTGTAGAATTTGAGAGCCCTCTTTGAAAACGCGTCCGAAAACAAGAACTTCATAAGAAAATTCTACTACCTTTGAAGAAGCCCGTATCCAGCCCTACAGTTTCGGACTTTGCCTTATATAAGCTTTCTGCCTGCTTCCTTATTCCTATAGCTACTATCTCTTGAACTCCACGCTCCTTAGGGTGAAACCTGACTCCCTGACAAGTCTCTTCAGCTTCTCTTGGTCTATGACAGCACCTTCTCTCAACTTCATGACTACAAGTCCTTTGTTGAGGCTTATTTCAACCTTTTCAACCCCAGGAAGTCTTTTTAGCTTCTTCTCAAGACCGTAAGCACAGAAAGCACACGCAAGGCCGTCAACCCTCATGACTATCTCCCCGCTGAAGGATAACCCGATCAAAAGCAGGAGAACAAAAACCACCCTCATGACAGAAACCTCCTAAAAGTGGAACTCAACGGACAGAGTGCTACGAGTTCCCACTCCTCTTCTGATGGCCTCATCACTTCTGTAGCTCGGTATCTGGACACCACCTTTTACAGCCACGTTCCTGTAAGTGAAAAAGAAGGCAGGAGATACAAAGAATGCTCTGTAAGACCCATCGCTCTCCCAGTTGAGTTCTGATAGGAGAACGAGGTCAGGTTTCAGGTACTCTGTCAGCCAGGGTCTTATCCCGACCGCTCCGTCAAGGAAGAGCTTACCGCTCATCCTGATATCTCCAAAAAAATACCACCTCCTAGACTCCCTGCCCACGGCGAGGCCGAAGAGACCCATCGTTCTGTCCTCTCTAACCTCATTCCTCAGACCAACTATAACCGAGAAAGCGTCTTGGATCCCCGGCGTGTCCCTCTTCCAGACCCTATACTTCAGCCTTACACCGAAGGCCTCCGTCCCGTCCTTGAAGGTGTTGAACACAACCGCGGTAAATGAGAGGTCCTCCGTTATCCCGTAGAGGACCTCGGTGGCAATTCCTTCTTCCCTGTCACCACGTTCGTAGGCGTTCTCTAAACCTACACCTCCCTTGAATATGGTTCTGGGGCCGAGACCGAATATGGGTTCGTGGGACCAGCTGTATGCACCAAGCAAAAGTAAGATGATGGCCAAGGACCCTCTCATCCCTCAAGCCACCTCAGGATAGGGACAGCGAGGTAGGCGAAGAAGAAGCCAACGGAGTATATGAGGACCGAAACCCAGAAGGTCACTTTTGAGAAACCGCTCGCAACTTCACACCCTTCCCCAGCAACGGTGCAGGCTACCTTTGACCTAGGTCTGTAGATCAGTATGGCCGACAGTATAAGGAGGACTCCCGCCACGAGGAAGAACCAGAACTTCTGCCTTGAGAGTGGGATGAGCCATGGAAAGGCCGAGACAAGGGAGGCTACAGCGGAACCTCCCGCAACTGCCGCCACCATGGCGGGTAGAGCACAGCATATCAGCGTCCCAGTTGATGTAAAGAGGGTGAGGAAGCTTATGACCTTCCTCCTGAGATCCCTCATGTAGGTAAATCTAAACCTTCCAGCTTACTGGAAGGCAAGGTCTGTGTGTCATAATTTAATTTCCATGAGCCTGGAGCTTATCAGGAACTTCTCCATAATAGCCCATGTAGATCACGGGAAGTCCACACTCGCGGACAGGCTCCTTGAGTTCACAGGTGCTATCTCCGAGAGGGAGAAGAGGGAGCAGCTTCTTGACACCCTGGACGTAGAGAGGGAGAGAGGGATAACCATAAAGATGCAGGCAGTCCGCATGTTCTACAGAGCGAAGGACGGGAGAACTTACAAACTCCACCTGATAGACACCCCCGGACATGTGGACTTCTCCTACGAGGTCTCAAGAGCTCTCGCGGCCTGTGAAGGTGCACTTCTGCTTGTGGACGCAACCCAGGGGATAGAGGCCCAAACGGTAGCCAACTTCTGGAAGGCGGTGGAGCAGGATCTCGTGATAATACCTGTTATAAACAAGATAGACCTTCCCGCATCTGACCCGGAGAGGGTAACAAAGCAGATAGAGGAGGTTCTCGGGCTCCCGAGGGAGGAGGTGATCTTAGCCTCCGCCAAGGAAGGGATAGGTATAGAGGAGATACTAGAGGCTATAGTTCAAAGGATACCGCCTCCCAGGGGAGACCCAGAGAAGCCCCTGAAGGCTCTCATCTTTGACTCTTACTACGACCCTTACAGGGGAGCTGTCGCCTTCGTTAGGGTCTTTGACGGTAAAGTAAAACCAGGGGACAGGATAAGGCTCTTTTCAACAGGGAAGGAGTTTGAGGTGACCGAGGTAGGAGCTCAGACCCCAAAGATGACCAGGTTTGCAGAACTCTCCGCAGGAGACGTCGGCTACATATCCGCGTCTATAAAGGACGTCAGGGACATAAGGATAGGAGATACGATAACCCTCGCCCAAAACTCCACAAAAGAACCTGTTCCGGGCTTCAGACCAGCAAAACCCATGGTTTTTGCAGGCTTCTACCCTACGGAAGACACAACCTTTGAAGACCTCAGGGACGCCCTTGAGAAGTATTCAATAAACGACGCGGCGATAGTTTACGAGCCCGAGAGCTCTCCCGCCCTGGGAATGGGCTTCAGGATCGGATTCCTGGGCCTCCTCCACATGGAGATAGTTCAGGAGAGGCTTGAGAGGGAGTTCGGAGTAAAGATAATCACGACAGCTCCGAATGTAATATACAGGGTGAGGAGGAAGCATACGGGAGAGGTCTTTGAGGTCAGGAACCCCTCGGAGTTTCCGGACAACCTTGGTCTCGTTGAGACTGTAGAAGAACCATACGTTCTCGTTACGATCATCACACCGAAGGAGTATGTGGGGAACATAATGCAACTCTGCCAGGAGAAGAGGGGTGAGCAAAAGAAGTTCTCCTACATGGACGAGAACACGGTACTTCTTGAGTACGAGATGCCCCTCTCCGAGATAATAACCGACTTCCACGATAAGATAAAGTCTCTTTCAAGAGGCTTTGCCTCCTACGATTACGAGCAAGTGGGCTACAGGCCTTCCGACCTTGTGAAGCTCCACGTCCTGATAAACAGAAAGCCGGTGGATGCGCTCTCCTTCATAGTTCACAGGGACAAGGCTTACAGGAGGGCGAGGGCGATAGCCGAGAAGCTAAAGGAGACCATCCCCAGGCAGCTCTTTGAGGTCCACATACAGGTGGCCATAGGGGGAAAGGTTATAGCCTCCGAGAGGATAAAGCCCCTTAGAGCGAACGTCACAGCCAAGTGCTACGGAGGAGATGTGACGAGGAAGAAGAAGCTCCTTGAGAAGCAGAAGGAGGGTAAAAAACGGATGAAGCAGTTCGGAAAGGTCCAGCTGCCCCAGGAAGCCTTTCTCAGCGTCCTTAGTGTAGAATAAGGGCATTATGAGGGACAGGTATATAAACATCTTGATAATCAGCTACGGGGGAAAGAAGGCAAGGTCCTTACGCCTCAGCAAAAGACTTCTCAAGGTCCTCGGAGTTGTGTCGGCGGTCTCTCTCACGAGTCTGGTAACCTTTTCAGCTATAGCCTTCAAACAGAATCTGGATCTCAGGGCTGAGGTGGCAAAGCTCAAGGAGGAGAAGGAAAACCTCGCAGTGTTGCTTGCAAAGGAAAGGAGGAGGAACCAGTACCTTGAGCAGTTCAAGGAGAAAGTTGAGGAGCTTGAGGGTAAGCTGGTGACCATTGAGAAGTTCCTCAGGAAGAAGGGCATAAGGAGAGTCCCGAGCGGTGTAGGGGGTGCGAAGGTTAAGGTGGACATTTTTGATATTGAATATGTGAGCTTTCTCCATAAGGAGGCCGAGAGGTTTCACAAGTATCTATCCCGGATACCCCTGGGACCTCCGGTCTGGGGCAAGATAACCTCTCACTACGGCTACAGGACGGACCCCTTTACAGGGAAGTACGAGTTCCATGAAGGTGTGGATATAAAGGCGAGGTGGGGAACGCCCGTTAGGGCTACAGCTGAAGGGAAGGTGATCTTCGCTGGCTGGAAGCCCGGATACGGCAAGACGGTAATAATCAGGCACGCCTTCGGCTATACGACCCTATACGGACACATGTCAAAGATAAAGGTCAAGAGGGGTATGTGGGTAAAATCGGGGCAGATAATAGGTTACGTGGGTTCCTCGGGAAGGTCTACCGGGCCACACGTCCATTACGAGGTATGGAGATATTCCAGAAAGGTGAACCCTTTAAAATATATGTATGTGAGGTGGTGATATGTTCGGAGGGAAAAAGGATTTCAAATCCGCGGAACCTTCCGAGGTCAACACCCTGATAGGAGAGGGTTGTGTCTTTGAGGGTAACCTGAACCTCTCCACCGCCACCAGGATAGACGGGAAGGTTAAGGGAAACATAAGGAGCGAGGAGATGCTGATCATAGGTGAGACGGGAAGCGTTGAGGGGGACATAACCTGCTCCGAGGTCCTAATATACGGGACGGTAATAGGGAACATAGAGGCAAGGAGAATTGAGGTGAAGAAGGGGGCCTACCTGAACGGGGACGTCAAGGTGGACGTCTTCGTCGTTGAGGAGGGAGCTACCTACAACGGTAGGTGCTCCATGGGAGAAGCTCATATGCCGGAGCCTTCAGCGGTTGAGGTTAAAGAGTAGCTCCCTGGCTTTTACGAGTGCTGTTATAGTCTCGTTCACGGGAGTTTCAACACCGAACTTCTTTCCGAGTCTTACCACAGCTCCGTTGAGGGAGTCTATCTCCGTCCTGCCCTTCTTTATGTCCTCAAGCATGGAAGGGTAGTGGGCGGCGGTGGGTGGTATAAGCTTACTGTAGAAGACATCTATGAACTCCTCAGGACACTTCCAGAAGGTCTCTATACCGCCCGCCCTCAAAACTTCAAAGATCTCATAGATTATCCTGTCCATTACATCCCTTGTGTGAGGGTTCTCCGCAAGGGTCCCGTAGTTGACCTCAAGTAGAGCACCGAGTGGGTTGAGGGCAGAGTTATAGATTATCTTGTCCCAAAGATATTTGTAAACCTCAGGGTCGTAGCGTGTTGGGATGCCGGCCTCCGAGAAGGTCCTTGCGAGTTCTTTGAGGAAGCCATCCCCTATCCTAGAGGAAGGGTCCCCTATTATGACATCGTCCGCACAGACCGTTATCTTTATGACCCCTGGCTTTAGGACCTTTGAGCCAAAGATAATTCTGGATAGAATTACCTTCCCTTCGCCGAAGATCTCAACTGCCTTCTCGTAATTGCCGTATCCGTTCTGAGCTATCATGATGAGGGTCTCCTTTCCGACTACATGCCTAACAGACTTAAGGGCTTCCTCTGTATCGTAGGACTTGACCGACAGGATTAGGAGGTCAGGTGTGAAGGGGAGTTTCTCGGGGCTATCAAAGGTACTTACCTTCACCGTGAAATCACCCCATATACCGGTAACCTCTATGGTGTCAAGGTGTCTTCCAGGCTTGACCAGACCCACAGCCCTGTATCCAGCCCTCGTCAGGAAAGCGAGGTAAGCACCCCCTATGGCACCCACACCCACCACAAGAAACCTCATGGCCTACCTCATAATCACCAGCCAGAGTGTCCCTGAAGTGTACGGAGGCGGTGGGATATCTACATCGCCGAACCTGCGGTAGACGAGTGTGGTGGCAAACTCGGACCACACCGTAAAGCTCCTTACCATGACCTTATAATTTTAAGGGTTATGATCCTGAGCGATAGGTCTATAAAGAGTTTGATACAGAAGGGAGAGCTGAGGGTGGATCCTTTTGATGAGGGTCTTGTCCAGAGCTCCTCCCTGGATCTGAGGCTCGGTTCTGAGTTCGCGAGATACAGGGAGGGTGGCGTTATAGACGTTAAAGAAGGTCCCGGGGAGGTAGAGATACTGAGGGTAAAAGACCATATAGATATAGCCCCGAAGGAATTCCTGCTCGCCACTACCCTTGAATACATAAAGCTCCCACCCTACCTGACCGCCTTCGTTGAGGGGAGGTCCTCCCTCGGTAGGCTTGGCCTCTTTATAGAGAACGCAGGCTGGGTGGACGCAGGCTTTGAGGGTCAGATAACCTTGGAACTATACAACGCCAGCAGGACACCTATAAGGCTCTATGTAGGCATGAGGATATGTCAGCTCGTCTTTGCAAGGCTTGATAAGGAACCGGAGAGGGCTTACGGGGGCAAGTATCTCGGCCAGAGGGGGGTCGTTCCTTCAAAGATAGCCCAAGACTTTAAGTGATGGTGGGTATAGTTGCTCTTGTCTTTTTGCTGCTGGTCTCCTGCACCTACGTGCCTACAAGGGTTGAGATCAAAAGAAAACCAGATGTCCCGATCTACTACACACCCGTCAGAGGTGAGGTTATTAAAGACAGAAGGGGCGTCTTCATAAGGTCAAGGTGCGGGGCCTTTTTCAGGTCCGTCAGCGAGGGGAAGGTCATATACGTGGGGAGGGACCTGGAAAACTTCGGATGGGTCATAGTGGTGGAGCACACGGACGGCTATATCTCCGTTTACGGGAAAGCGGACAGGCCTTGGGTGAGAATGGGGGAGAGGGTAAAGAGTCGTCAGGTCCTCGGGAGGGTTGGGAAGACGAGGAGGGGGTGCGGTATATACTTTGAGCTGAGGAACAGTAGGGGCGATCCCGTGAGACCAGTGTTAAGATAAACCTATGATTTGGATAGTTGTGTTTTTGGTTTCTGGCCTGACCTTAGCAGGGGAGGTAAAGGACAGGTGTGAGGTAAAGTATGATAGGTGTATCTACGACTGCGTGAACAGGTATCCCTTTGACCAGAACAGGAGGACGGGCTGTGAGATAAGGTGCAAGCTCAACTACGCCATGTGCGAGTCTGTGGAGGTCATAAACAGGGTGGGGACCCAGGTAAGGGAGTTCCTGGAGGGCTTCACAGGGGGTGGTTAGCTTATACTTTTAACCTATGAAGGTTAAAGACCTCTCCCGGAAACAGAGGGAGTTCTTAAAGAACGTCTTTGAGCTTGAGAAGCTCCCGGAGGAAAAGGACCTTGAGGAGTTTTTGAAAGAAATGGGTTGCGAACTTCACAGGTGTATCTCCTGCGGTAATCTGGTCTTCCACGACGGGTATGAATTCTGGAACCTCTCCGAGTGTTGCGATGACAACTCCAAGCTGACACCGAGGGGTCTCCTCTGTGAGGTCTGCTACGCGAGGAGCCCTGAGAACATGAAACACTGGATCCTCTTCAGACCGAGCTGGCACGGTAACGTGGAATTTGACCCAGGCGGGAAGGAGTGATATGCCACGGATAGAGAACATAGAGGAGGTAAGGGAGTTCATAAGGAGGTCATCAAAGGAAACCGCTGTCTATGTAGGTTGTGATTCAAGGCAGTTCAAGGACAAGACGGTTTTTGTCACGGTGATTGTTGTCCACATAAACTCCAACCACGGTGCCAAGATCTTCTGGCAGGTGGACAGGGTGGACAGGATAAAGTCAATAAGACAGAGGCTCCTTGAGGAAGTGAGCAGGGCGGTCTACACAGCCCTCATGATAGCGGACGTTGTGGGGGACAGGCCCTTTGAGGTTCACCTTGACATAAACCCGAACCCTGACCACAGGTCAAGCGTCATAGTGAAGGAGGCGGTGGGCTACGTCCTTGCCCAAGGACTGAAGCCCGTCCTCAAGCCAGAGGCGATAGCAGCCTCCGCAGTCGCAGACTTCCTTGGCTCTAAAGTTTGAAGACCTCCTCCCAGAACTCAAGGATAAGGTGGGGCCAGTTCGCTTCAAGGAAGTTCTGAACGCTCCTCAGGACCTCCCTTACCGCATCCGCATCACCGCCAGCCACAGCTATACCTAAGGTGCTTCTCTGCCAGAGGTCGCTGTTGTCCACCTCGGAGACGGAGACGTTGAACTTAGATCTTATCCTGTCCTTCATTGACCTTATCTCCTTCCTCTTGGCCTTAAGGGAGTCAGAACCTGGAAGGAATATCTCAACCCTCAAGACACCCACTACCATCTCTCCTCTCCCTGAAGAAGTTTTCCAAAATGCTTGAACACTCCTCAAGGGGTTCGTAGACCCACCTCACCCTGTGGCTGAGCCTCCTATCGTCCAGTATGTTGTACAGGGTTAGAACTCCACCGTGCCTCCTGTCAAGGGCCCCGAAGGTAACACGCTTCACCCTCGCCAGGACGAGGGCGTAGGTGCACATGATACAAGGTTCTAAGGTGACGAAGACCTCACAATCGTCAAGCCTCCAGCTGCCCAGCCTTGAGGTGGCCTCCCTTATAGCTAAGATCTCGGCGTGGGCTGTTGGGTCTTTCAACGTCTCCGTCAGGTTATGGGCTGAACCTATAACCTCGCCGTCCCTTACAACCACACACCCCACCGGGACCTCTCCCCTGTCAAGGGCTTCTCTGGCCTTCTCTAAGGCGAGATGCAGGAAATCAGAGGACATTTTACAGTATCATTTATACCATGAAACTCCAGACGCTGGTCACATTCAAGGGTGAGATAGAGGACCCCCGGAGCTTTCTCAGGGAACACTACCCTGAGAGGTTCTCTCTCATTGAGAACTGGGGCGAGCTTGACTTCAGGTTCAGGGCGGAAAGGATAGGTGAGGACAGGCACATACTCATAATTGATGTGGATGAGGGTGAGTTTGAAAAGCTGAGATCCATATTCCCCTCAAGGGAGGACGCGATGGGAGCCTTCATCACAACCGCAAGGGAGGCAGGTTGGGAGGAGGTCCCGGACAGATGGGTCATATACCACGCCCAGTTTGAGGATGATAAGCTGATAGCGGGTTTAAAGACCGAGAGGGGGATTTTCAAGTATGACCAGCTCCGCCTTGAGGAGATGATCCAGACGATGATGAGTTATCCGAGGGTGGTGGTTTACTCAAGCGATGTTCTGACATACATAAAGGACCTGTTCCCGGATATAGACCAGAGGACCTACGTGGTGGCCAGAGAGATAGCCAAGAAAGCCGGAGAGGCACCCTCCCTGGAGGACCTCGGAAGGATATACGGCGTGGACACCACCACCCTTGAGGGTAAGCTGGAGCTTATAGAGAAGTTGCTGACGAACCCTGTCAGGCTACCCAAGGGCGAGGTGAACATAAAGCCCGTGTCCTATCCTCTGGAGGCATGAAGGGGATAATGGCTCTATTACT
>JAJRQX010000081.1 GCA_024280065.1 Aquificota bacterium | reverse complement strand
GGTTTGAGGTGCTTCTCCGCCTTCCCGTCTAACTTCATCACTCTCTCGGAGCCGAAAGTCTGTTTCCAGATCCGGGGTAGCCTCTTTACTGAGCAGACGGTCAGGTTTACAGCGAGCAGGACTATGAGGGCTATGTAATACCAGGAGTGGAATACGTCCGTTAACCACAGCTTCCAAAACCAGACCGCCTTGGTGGGTCCGAACTGGTCAAGGTAGGTTTCAAAGGGCTGGAGCTGCTGTATGTATGTTGAGCCGAGCATGGAGAATATACCGAGAAGTATCATGATGAAGATAGCAAGCTTAAGGGAGGAGAAGAAGTCATACAGGAAGTTAAGGATATTTCCGTGTCTCCTGTAGTCCTCAACAAGGTCAAGGATACCCTTGTATAGGATACCCAGGAGACCAACGGTGAACAGCAAGCCCGAAACAGCGAGGGCGGACCAGTAGATTATATTAGGCTCATCCATGTGAAAGAGGCCGTATATGACCACGCCCGCGAGGGTGATCAGCGTGGCCACGAAGTAGCCGAAGGAGGTCGGGAGGGATCTCAGCTTCATGGAGCTATATTTTAAACTTCTCTTTGTAAAGATCCACGACCTTTCTCCTGATCTCCTCAAGGAGTTCCCTTGACATCACCTCCACAACAGGATAGGACCTGTCCCCCGACGGGAGTACGGGCATCTGGACGTAGTATCCGCCGTATCTGTTCCTGAAGAGTCTGATACCTCTTATCAGCAGGTCCCCGACCAGGACGTCAGCGTAGCCTACCAGACCTCCCTTCCTTCCCGGGATCTCAAAAGGGTAGAACTTAGCCACCTCAACCCTCATTAGGTTAAGATAATACTCCCCATGATCTTCTTCAGGAAGTCCGATCTGGAAAAGAAGGCGGAGAAGGGAGACAAGAGTGCCATCCTGGAGCTTGCCCGAAAGGGTAAGGTTAAGAAGGCCATCAAGCTCCTTGAAAGGTTTACGGACGATCCTGACCTCAGGAAGGTCCTCTTTGACCTTTATTTGAAGGAGGGTATGTTCAGGGATGCCCACAGGCTTATAGAAAACTTCGGAAAGGAGGTCGGAACGGCAAGGGAGAGGGCCATCGTTTGCGAGAAGGTGGGTGACCTTGAAAGAGCCCTTGAGGAGTATATGAGGATCGGGGACTTTGAGAGCCTTACAAAGGCCGGTGAGATCCTGGAGAAGATGAAGAGGACGGAAGAGGCTGTCCGGACATACAGAAGGGCCCTTAACCTGGCACCTCCTCTGAAGAGAAGGGATATTGAAGAGAAGATAAGTAAGCTTGAAGGGAGCCAAAGGGAAGGCCTCCTTGATAGGATAAGGAGGGGTCTGAAGAAGACAAGGGAAGCGGTAAGGATAGGGGACCTCTTCTCCGGGAGGGCGGTTGATGAGGAGCTTTTTGAGGAGCTTGAGGAAACGCTTGTCAGGGCGGATGTGGGTGTAGAGACCGCAATGAGCCTTGTGGAGGAGGTAAGGAGGGAGGCAAAGAGAAGAAACATAAGCCGCTCCGAAGAGCTTAAAGCTGTAATTAAGGACAGGATCCTCAGCATAGTTTCCGCATGCGAGGGAGAGCTCCGGTTTGAGGATAAAGGACTGAGGGTGGTTCTCTTTTTGGGAGTAAACGGCTCTGGAAAAACAACCACCATAGGGAAGCTGGCTTACAGGCTGGTGGGAGAGGGTAAGAGGGTTATGGTCGTTGCCGGGGACACATTCAGGGCGGCAGCGATAGAACAGCTTGAGATATGGGCCAAGAGGAGCGGTGCCGACATAACCAAGGGGGAGGAGGGCTCCGACCCGGCTTCGGTGGTTTACAGAGGTGTTGAGAAGGCTGTGAAGGAGGGATACGATATAGTCCTCGTTGACACTGCAGGGAGGCTCCACACGAAGGAGCCCCTTGTAAACGAGCTGAAGAAGATAAGGAAGGTGATATCAAAGATAGTTCCTGGAGAGCCTTCCGAAGTCCTTCTTGTTCTTGACGCCACCGTAGGCCAGAACTCCATACAACAGGCCAGGGTCTTCAAAGAAGCTTTGGACATAACGGGTATAGTGATAACCAAGCTGGACGGAAGTGCCAAGGGCGGTGCGGTGGTGGCGGTATGCAGGGAGCTCGGGATACCCGTGAAGCTGGTGGGTGTGGGTGAGGGTATAGATGACCTTCAGCCCTTCAGAGCTAAGGACTATGTGGAGGCATTGATAGGATAATAGTATTTTAGGGAGGTGTGAGATGCCCGCCTACGACCCTTTCTCTTACATGTTCAACCTCCTATGGTTTCTGCTGATCTTCTTCATAGTCATCAACCCGTGGTTCAGGAAGATGGCCCTTCAGAGGGCGAGAGAGACAGCCATAAGACGTATAGAGGAGAAGAGGAACAGCAGGGTGATCACCATGATCCACAGGCAGGAGGCGATGGGTTTCCTCGGCATCCCAATATTCAGGTTCATAAACATAGAGGACTCGGAGAGGGTCTTAAGGGCCATAAGGATGACACCAGACGACATGCCCATAGATTTTATAATTCACACACCCGGAGGCTTGGCTTTAGCCGCTACCCAGATAGCTAACGCCTTAGCCAAACACAAGGCACCCGTGAGGGTGATAATACCCCACTACGCCATGTCTGGCGGGACGCTGATAGCATTAGCCGCGGACGAGATAATAATGGACGAGAACGCGGTCCTCGGTCCGGTTGATCCCCAGATAGGCCAGATGCCCGCAGCTTCAATCCTTAAAGTCCTTGAGAGAAAAGATATAAAGGACGTTGATGACCAAACCCTTATACTTGCGGACGTTTCGGAGAAAGCCATCAGACAGATGAAGGAGTACCTTATTAATCTCCTGACCACAAAGGGCATGGACAAGGAGAAAGCGGAGAGGATAGCTGAGGAGCTGGCAACCGGCAAGTTCACCCATGACTATCCCTTAACGGTGGATTACCTTAAAGACCTCGGCCTTAACGTAAGGACGGATGTCCCACAAGAGGTTTACGACCTTATGGACCTCTACGAACAGCCTGTAGGTTCCCAGCCGCCATCGGTCCAGTATATACCCGTTCCGTACAGGCAGCCTGGTCAGGGGAATCCGGATCAGAGGTAACGGAAGATACGCCTGTAGTTGGTGTAGAGGATGACCACGCTACCGAACAGGCCTGCGAACACCAGGGAGTAAAGGATGACTATCTGGAACAGGACCGCTTTAAGAGGGTCGGCTCCAGCCATGATCATACCTACCGCAACGCCCGGTATGTGAACGAGACCTGCTGCCTTCATGAAGTTTATCTTGAGTATGAGGGCGGCCCTGATACTATCCCTGAAGGCCTCGTCCATGGCGACCCTCAAGCTTGAGCCGAGGGCGACCTTAGCCTCTATCTCTTCCCGTCTGCTTCTGACCTCTCCCATGAACCTGTCAAGTGCAAGGGAGACCGAGTTGAGGACGTTCCCTACTATGAGACCGCCGAAGGGTATGAGCTGGTGAGCGTCAGGTTTAAGGACTCCCGCCCACAGCAGGGTGAGCACGGTCAGGAATGTGGCTGCCCCTATGGATAGAAAACTTGTCAACAGGACTCCTCCTACCTTGACCCTCTCGTAGGCTATGAGAGAGGCTATCAGGGTCATAAAAAGGATCACCCCCAAAATACCCGAAAGGTCCGAAATCCTCAGGATATACTTCAGAAGGAAGCCGAGAAGTATAAGTTGAACCGCACTTCTTAAGGAGGAGAGCAGGACCTCCCTCTCGTTGCCAAGACCCTCTTTTGAAGCTATGATAAAGGCGAAGACAATAAGAAGGAAGGATAGGGCGAAGTTCATCTGTTCCATAGGAGTTTATTATTCCTTAAGAAGGTTATAATTAGAGAGTTCCGTTATGGGATGTTGGCAGGGGATAATAAAGCATTACAGGGAGTTCCTCCCCGTGAACGAGAACACACCCATAATAACCCTCCTTGAAGGGAACACTCCCCTAATAGAGGCTGAGAACCTGGCTAAGGCTATAGGTTTCAAGGGGAAGATATACCTCAAGTATGAGGGTCTGAACCCGACGGGTTCCTTCAAGGACAGGGGTATGACGGTTGCAATATCAAAGGCTGTTGAAGCCGGGAAGAAGGCCGTGATCTGTGCATCCACGGGAAACACCTCAGCCTCAGCTGCGGCTTACGCTGCGAGGGCGGGCCTAAGGGCTTACGTCCTGTTACCGAAAGGGGCGGTGGCCATAGGCAAGCTGTCCCAAGCTATGATATACGGGGCTAAGGTACTCGCCATTAAGGGGACCTTTGACGACGCCCTGTACATAGTCAGGAAAATAGGGGAGATGTTTCCTGTTGAGATAGTAAACTCGGTAAACCCCTTCAGACTTGAAGGTCAAAAAACAGCTGCCTTTGAGGTCTGCGACGCCCTGGGAGACGCTCCCGATTACCACTTCATACCTGTAGGTAACGCAGGCAACATAACCGCCTACTGGAGGGGCTACAAGGAATACAGGAAGGCGGGCAAGATAGAAAAGCTCCCTAAGATGATGGGGTGGCAGGCGGAGGGAGCTGCTCCGATAGTGAAGGGCTATCCCATAAAGAACCCGAAGACGATCGCGACCGCAATAAGGATAGGCAACCCTTACAGCTGGAAAAACGCCCTTAAGGCGGCCCAGGAGTCGGGAGGGAGGATAGACGCTGTGAGTGATGGTGAGATACTGTATGCATACAGGCTGATAGCCAGCACGGAGGGTATATTCTGCGAGCCTGCGTCCGCCGCGAGCGTTGCGGGACTTATAAAGCTGACGAGAGAGGGCTTCTTCAAGGGAGGGGAGACGGTGGTCTGCACGCTGACGGGCAACGGCCTAAAGGATCCCGACACAGCCATAAAGGTCTGTGAGGAGCCCATCACAGTTCCCCCCGACCTTGACGCTGTGGTAAAGGAGCTGGGGTTCTGATGAGGTGGTTGGTCAGGGAGCTGATTCTGGTAGGGAGAACCCTGTTCAGGGAGGGTCTCGTAAGCGGGAGGGCGGGTAACCTGAGCTACGCTTACAGGGATAAGCTCCTGATAACTAGAACCGGGTCTTTCTTAGGGGAGCTGACCGAAGCGGACATAGTAGAGGTCCCTCTCATGGATACGTCTCCCCTTGACGAGAGGGCTTCCGTTGAGCTTCCGGTCCACAGGAGGATAGTGATCAGGACAGGTAAAAGGGCGGTAGTCCACGCTCATCCTCCTTGTGCTGTGAGCCTCTCTCTTTTTGAGAGGGTGATAAGCCCCATTGACTCTGAAGGTAAGGAGATCATCGGGGATGTACCCGTCCTTGACCTTGAAAGACCCTCAGCTTCAGAAGAGCTTGCGGAGGCTGTTAGTGAAACCCTTAAGACTCATAAGATCGTCGTGATCAGAGGTCACGGCGTCTTCTCCGCGGACATGAGTCTTAAAAGAGCCTACTCTTACGTTTCCACCCTTGAGCATTCCTGCAGGATAAAACTCCTCTCCAAGATATAATCTTTTTAGCATATTCTTAAAAACGGAGGTAGGAAATGGCGGAGGAAACTATATACAGGGGCTGTATCATACCGCCGGACCTTTACTACGACATAGAGAACCAAGTGTGGTTCAGAATAAACGACGACGGGACCGTAACCGTGGGGGCTACGGACATAGGACAGGCGAGAGCGGGGAAGATAATAAACATCAGGATAAAGAAACCGGGGAGGCATATACCCAAGGGAAAACCCGTAGCCTCCCTTGAGAGCGGAAAGTGGACAGGACCCATACCTGCGGACATAGAGGGTGAGGTGGTAGAAAGGAACGAGGAGCTTTTTGACAACCCGGAGCTCATAAACGAGGACCCGTACGGCAGGGGCTGGATAGCCAGGCTAAAACCCACCAACCTGGAGAGAGACCTGAAGGACCTCGTCACGGGAGAGGAAGCCATAAGGAAGATGAAAGAGTATATAGACAGGGAGGATGTAAACTGCAGGGAGGATCTTGCCCAGATAAGCAAGAGGTTTTACAAGTGAAGCCTTGACCTTACGAACTCAACGAGACCGGGTATCCGGACCTTGAAATACAAGGCGTAAAGGTTCTCCACATTCGGGAGCTTAACAAGGTCCTTGGGCGTGGTCAGGTAAACCTCACCCTCCTTCAGCTCAAAGTCCCTGTAGCGGTGGTGGTCCGGAAAGGATAGAAACTCCTTAACCCTGATGTTGAGCTTCTGTAAGGTCTTGAGGAACTGGGCGTTGTCTCCGAGGCCGGAGAAGGCTATAACCTCCCTGTCCGACAGGATGTCCAAAGAAACTACCCTGAAGTCCGGGTCTAGGAGACCCGTGAAGACTCTCCTCATCCTGAACACAGGCACGTCCGCTTCAAAGTCAAAGGGATAGACCTCCTGGTAGGAGAGGACGATCGCGTCAGCCCTCTTCAAAGACGAAAGAGGTTCCCTTAGCCTGCCCGCCGGAAAGATCCTGTCCGTAAGGTCGGACCTCTTGAGGAGGACTATGTCAAGGTCCCTGCACAACCTTCTGTGCTGGAAGCCATCGTCAAGGATTATCAGGTCTGTCCCAAGGTCCCTGACAGCTACCACACCGCCCTCATACCTGTCCTCCGCAACAACCACAGATATTCTGCTTAAGAGCCTACCGATCATGTAAGCCTCATCCCCGGCCTCATCAACACCCATAAGGACATTTCCCCACTCGGATACCACCCTGACACCTTTTGACCTCCTCCTGTATCCCCTCATGAGGACAGTTACCCTGAGGTCCCTGGACAGCTCCTCCGCAAGGAACATAACCGTTGACGTCTTCCCTGAGCCTCCTAAGGACAGGTTTCCCACCGAGATGACCGGAACGGGTAGCTTCTTCACTTTCAGGATACCTCTGTCGTATAAACTGTTCCTGATCCGCACCCCGAAGCGGTAGAGGATGGATAAAAGATACAGAAACAGCCCCTTAAAATATTAGCCTATGGAAAAGGAAAAGCTTAAGCGGATGATAAGGGAGAGGGCTTTGAAGGTTGCGGAAAAACCCGTATTCAGGCTGGCTTCGGGAAAGATGAGCAGGTTTTACGTGGACCTGAAGACGGTAACCT
>JAJRQX010000080.1 GCA_024280065.1 Aquificota bacterium | reverse complement strand
TTCTGGTCCCTGAGGGCAAGGCTAGGGACATAAGGCTGAAACTCGCAGCAAAAGGGATACCGAGCAGGGGGATAATAGGCTACGAGCTCTTTGACAAAACGTCCATAGGCCTCTCCGAGTTTCAGCAGAGGGTTAACTTCAAGAGGGCTATAGAAGGTGAGCTGGTCAGAACGATCCTCAGGTTCAAGAACATAGAGGATGCGAGGGTCCACATAGCCCTGCCGGAAAGATCCATATTCCTTAGGGACGAGGAGGAGCCGAGCGCATCCGTCTTCATAAAGCTAAAGCCTGGGACCCAGATAACACCGGAGCAGGTGAAGGCTATAAGGAACCTCGTTGCAGCGAGCGTTGAGAAGCTGAAGCCCGAGCGGGTCGTCGTCATAGACGACAGGGGCAGGAACCTGACCGCGATGATAGAGGAGGAGAGGGAGGAGGTTTCAAGCAGACAGCTTAAGATAAGGAGGGAGTTTGAGAAGGGCCTTGAGAAGAAGATCCAGACCGCCCTTGAAGATGTCCTCGGATACGGGAACGTGAAGGTCAGGGTCTCCGCTGACCTTGAGTTCACCAAGGTAAAGAAGAGGGAGGAGATCTACGACCCGGACATGACCGCGGTTGTCAGCGAGCAGAAGAAGAAAGAGAGGACTGTGGGAGCCCAGGTGGGTGGTGTTCCCGGAGCTGCAGCCAACATACCCCCGGCCACGGGTGCCGTTCAGGGCCAGGGCGGTGTCATAACCGAGAGGAAGGAGACTATAACCAACTACGAGGTCAGCAAAAAGGAGATAGTCACCCTTGATCCCACCCTCAGGATAAAGAGGCTCAGCGTGGGTGTGATAGTGAACAGCGAAGTTCAGGGTGTTGATCCTGAAAGGATAAAGGAGATCGTCTCCGCCTTCGTCGGCCTAGACCCGAAGAGGGGGGATACGATATCCGTTGTGGCGGTTCCCTTCAGGAGGGTTGAGATACCCCCAGCACCGCCTCCTCCCCCCCTGTGGGTGAGGTATGTAGTCCCGGCGGTCGCAGGTCTCATCATAACCGCCCTGATACTGTTCGGCCTCCTAAGGTTCTTAAGAAAGAAGGAGGTTCCTGCACCCCCACCTGCAGAAGAGGTCCCTACCTTAGCTGGTGCTGAGGTCCTGAGGGAAAGAGCGAGGGAGATAGAGGTGGTGAAGACTGTCACGGAGGTTGCCAGGAAGGAACCAAAGAAGGTGGCCGCCTTAATAAAGACCTGGCTGAGGGAGGAGTGATCACCTCTTCCTGCTTACGGTTATATCCTCAACGCTCGTCGGGTAGTTACAGCTGAAGCAGGCATCACAGAACTCCTCCCAGGAGGGGACGCAGCTCCTCAGCCCCTCAAGGGAGAGATATCTCAGTGAGTCCACGCCTATGAACTCCCTTATCTCTTCAAGGCTCATCCTGTTAGCTATAAGCTCTTCCTTAGAAGGAGTGTCTATACCGTAGTAGCAGGGCCCCCTCACCGGGGGTGAGGCTATCCTCAGGTGTATCTCCCTGGCTCCCGCACGCCTGAGCATCGCAACTATCCTCCTTGATGTCGTCCCCCTGACGAGGGAGTCGTCTATGACGACTATCCTCTTCCCCTCTAAAACAGCCCTGTTTGGGCTCAGCTTCATAAGGACCCTGAGGTTCCTGAGCTCCTGGGTCGGCTCTATGAAGCTCCTCCCTACGTAGTGATTCCTTATAAGCCCCATCTCAAAGGGTATCCCCTTTTCCTCTGCGTAGCCTAATGCGGGAACCACACCCGAGTCCGGAACAGGAACCACGACGTCCGCCTCCGTGTCGTCTTCTCTGGCGAGCTGTCTCCCGAACTCCTTCCTCACCTTATAGGTCCACTCTCCGAATATAAAACTGTCGGGTCTTGAAAAGTAAACGAACTCAAATATGCACATAGCCTTCCTTTTCTCCTCAAAGGGGAAGTAGCTCCTCACACCTTCCTCATCAACGACCACAACCTCTCCCGGTCTTACCTCCCTCAGGAACTCCCCCTCCACTATGTCAAAGGCACAACTCTCCGAGGCAAAGAGTACGGCCTCTCCCTTCCTGCCCATTATCAGGGGTCTGAACCCGAATGGGTCCCTCCCAGCTATTATCCTGTCCCTCAGGAGCATAAGGAAGCTGAAGGCTCCCTCCAGCCTGGATAAAGCGTAGAAGACCTTCGGCAGGACGTCTTCGTCCCTCGGGTGTAACTCTACCCGCTCCGGCAGAAACTCCTCTCCCGTACTGAGGAGAGCCAGGAAGAGCTCCGTGTCCGAGCTGAACCTGAACCTGTATCCCCTCTCCTCAAGGGATCTCCTCAGCTCCACGAAGTTGGTTATGTTCCCGTTGTGGACAACGGCCACCTCGCCTACGGATGTATCACCTGCTATAGGTTGTGCGTTGAAGGCTCCCGGGTCCCCCGCTGTTGAGTATCTTACGTGGGCGACCGCCATGCTCCCGGGGAGTCTGTTCAGGTCCTCCTGTCTTATGGCTTCTAAGACCCTTCCCGGCTTCCTGACCGTATGTATCCTCTTTCCGTCCGAAGAGCTTATCCCCACGCTCTCCTGTCCCCTGTGCTGAAGGGAGTATATCTGGAGGAAGGCGTATTCTGAGGCTCTCCTGTGGCCGAAGACACCTGCTATCCCGCACATGGGCAATATTTAATATAAGGCCTCACCTCATGTAAACGTTGATCTTTCTGAGGTCGCCCTTAACAAACAGGGTAAGCCCACCCCCCCTGAAGGTCCCCTCAATACTTGTCCTTAAAGGGTCTCTGTAGTCCAGCTTTATCCTTCCCCTCCCTCTCATCTCAACACCTTCGGACCTTATCCTGCCAGAGAACTTGTCCCCATCAAACTCCAAGCGAACCTCGTCAAGTCTGAGAACTCCGGTTTTCACACCCTCAGCCCTGAGAAAGCCCGAAAGTCCACCGTTCAGCTTTACGTCCGCATCAAGGGAGGAGATCTGGTCCGCACAGGTGAAGCCGACAGATTTTAGCCTTACGGTTCCCGTCCAGGAGCCTTCCAGGAGGACCTTTCCACCACCGCACTCTCCCTCAAGCTTGGGACCTAAGGGGCCCAGACTGAAGGATAGCCTGTTAAGAATTAAGACCCTCCTGCCTCCAAGGAAGAGAGCCACGCCCTCAGCCTCAAAACCAGCAATCCCCTCCCTTAACCTC